>JBDRQV010000097.1:0-11739 GCA_043826105.1 Nanobdellota archaeon
TACTTTATAAATCTTTTGTTTATTTTACTACTAGTAAATAGTTAATAAATAATCAATAAATAATCAATAAATAAGCATGTAGTATATGGCTATGTCTATCCTCAACTATTAAAAATAAATAAAAAAAGAGATTTATTCAGATCTGTTCTTTTTTGTCAACAAGACCAATGTCAATACAAGTGATGCTACTGCAATTATTATAGCAACAACAAGTATAACCATATACATTGTTGATCCTGTAAATCCTTGTTCAACTGTAGCTACAGCATTGTCTCCTGCGATTATCGGCTGGATATCTTCTGTATTTGTATCTTTGCCAGAATTGATCACAATCACATCAGAATCATCTTGTGCCTCATCTTCTTTGTCTTGTGTATCCTGCTGATTATTAGTTGTAGTCTGTGTCTTGCACTGATTTACAATCAGCTTTATATCCTGGATGTCTGTTGTCTTATCGGTATCGTAATAAGCAGTAGCTTCTATAAAATATTCTCCTGCCGGAGTATCCTTGCTTACTGGAATTGTGAATACTTTGGTATCTTCATCATCCTGGTTTATATCTATCTCAGATACTTTTTTGCTGTACTGTATGTTTGAATTGCTTACTTTTATAGCTGCTTTTTCTTCGTCATTTCTGCCTATGTTCCTTATATCAACAGTAAGCTCAACGTTTCTGTCTATGCAGTTATCAATTGTTTCTGGATCTAATCTTAATGTTCTTAGCTGTATATCATGTGATTCTCTTTCTATCTTAAGGTTAATTATCCATGATTCACCATGCCTTGCACTATTCTCATCTTGTCCGTCTACTGTAAGCAAAACTTCATATGATCCCCTATCCTGCTCTTCATCAATATCAAATGATAAGGTTATAACTTCTTCATCATTTGGACCTATTGAGCTGATGTCATCACTATCGTCTATATCCAGATCATCGTTCAATATACTTACTTCGACGTCTTCAATATCCAGGTCTTCTGGATCACTAGATTTATACTTGTTTTCGATTGTTATCCTAAATTCGACCTGATCGCCAGGTTTGATATTATCGACTGATTCATCATCTTTATTGACAGTACTATCTTTTTTGTCATTGATATATACTTCAACATCTTTTATCTCTATGTTATTTTCAGCCTGCATCTTTAGGCTTGATGTTGCAGTTACACCTGTTACATTTGTCTTGAATGTAGCAGTACCTATATCAAAAGCTACTGGTACAAGATTGTCATTGACAGCGTCAAAATCTTCTGGAACAGTAGCTCTTAGGTTTACTACAGCTTCCTGACCAGGGATCAATGTAGTAGGAGTTATGCTTTCTACTACAAAATTATACTGAGAAGGGATTGTTGTTGAAACAAGATCAAGTCCAGATACACTTTCGTTTCCAGTGTTAGTGATCTTTATCTGGAGAGTTGTGTTGTAGACCTGGTTTTTATCATCATCAGCATTTGAGTTGCTTCTTCTTTGACTTTCGCTGCCAAAGGTGCCGCTCGTTATACTGATCTGTGCAGCTGCATTTACACCAACAGCTAACACAAATATTAATATCAGTCCAATAATCATAATTTTTTTCATAAATGTACACCCCCAAAGTGTTTATTATTCTAGAGTAGTCAATATCATTATTTAAATATTTATATACTGGAGTATATAGATTAGAATTTACTCTTCTTCATTCCTGAACTCTTCATCTTCTTCGAAAACAGGCTGGTCTTCTTCCTCTACAGGCTCTTTCTTTTTTTCAGGATTAAGGCTTTTTTCAACAATCTGTTCAGCTTGTATTGTTGCTTTTGCTTTTTCAAGAGCTTCTGAATCTGAAACTGCTAATCCCATCTCTTTTAATGTCTGGGCAAGCTTTGCGATCTTTTGCTGAGATTCATCTTCCATATCATCGGGAATAGCAATTATGTATAATAATCTTATGGTAGACTCTATGGTAAAATAGGATAATCAAGATTTCAGAAATAATATTTAGCTTTCAGTTGTTGTGAATTCTTTGTTGTTTCCCTGGAATAATCTGTTTACAATACCTTTAGAATTGGAGTTTTTTACCTTGCCTATGAATATCATATGGTCTCCTGCTTCTATCTCATCTACAACTTCGCATTCCATGTATGCGATGGCTTCTTTTATCCTCGGGCAGTCTATGGTTTCAGATTCTTCCATGGT
Organism: Nanobdellota archaeon; assembly: GCA_043826105.1. Taxonomy (GTDB): domain Archaea; phylum Nanobdellota; class Nanobdellia; order Woesearchaeales; family DATDXC01; genus JBDRQV01. The sequence goes on from JBDRQV010000097.1 coordinate 2,173, forward strand.
CAATCTTGTTTTTTGGAATTTATCAATATGTAATCCAGAATTGGTGCCGCAGAACATTGCCTGTTTTTCCAGTTCTTTGGGTATGAAGTTTACGACAAATGCTTTAGACTCCTGGATCATCTTGCAGCTGAATCTTGTCTTTCCTATCGCTATAGCATAAAGCTGCGGTTCAAAGCTTACTGGCATGTGCCAGGCCAGTGTTATTATATTATCTCTTTCTATCTCTTTGCCCATGATCTCTGGCCTAGCTCTTGAGCTTACTAATATTACCTGTCTTGGACCTGTTAGTTCTGACATATTACATACCTTTTTTAAGATCATCCATAATCAAAGATTCTATCTTTGCAGACATATTTATATTATTCTTTTTACAATAAGACCTAAATCTGTTTAATATATCCTCATCTATGGTGAAGTCTGCTCTTTTTTTATACGTTCTTTTTCTGAATTTTCCTGTCTTGTCATATTCTTCAAAAACAGCCAATAAATCCTGGTTTTCTTTGATTATTTTTTTTGCTTTTTCATAAAATGATCCCACGTTTAATCAGCCTCGTTATCTTGTTAATGTCAGTAATATTTTTTTTTGATATCTCTAATAATACCCTTAACACCATTTCTTTATCATACTTTACCTCTTTATTTTCAAGATATGTTAGAGTAATCATCAGTGCTGTTCTTTTATTTCCATCTCTAAATGCATCATCGACTAAAAGGCTTCTTAAAATGTAGCTTAGTTCCATTATCCAGCTTTTTTTATGCTTTATAGTTGATAGTGCATAATCTAAACTGCTATCGTTCTGGAACTCACCAGTTTCCCCTATCTCCATATTGATCCTGATGATATCTTTTTTGTTGATTAACATTTTTAGTGTGTATTTATGTGTATAAATGTGTATTAATTTATAAGCTTTTCGTTTTTTTCTAAATAAAATAGATTATATCTTTTTCTTCTTCTACAAACTCTTCAGCATCAAATATCTTTCTGATCAGATTTTCGATCAAATCTTTTTTCGGAGATCTTTTTAAGAAGCTAAGGATGAACCTTTCTTTGCCGACTCTTTTTATCTCTTTTAATCCTTTTTCTATATCATGGAAGTTCTGGATAGCTGTTATTGAGATGACAACATCAAAGAAATTATCTTCGTAAGGTATGGCTTCTGCAGGAGCTAGTTTGTATCCTATATGTTCTTTATCTCTTGCTCTTGCTAAGAGTTTAGGTGCAGGATCAATGCCATATCTTTTGCAATTCCAAGGTTCTGTCGTCAGACCAGTGCCGCAGCCTACATCCAATAATTTGTCTTCTTTTTTTGGCTTAAAATACTTTTTGATTAAGGCTATCTTTTTTTCCTGTTCTTCTTTATGCAGTTCTTCATATCCTTCTGAGATTTCGTCGTAGTATGTCATTTTCATATCTAATTTTGAAAAATTTATAAATGTTAGGGTATTCTCCTTGAAAAATAGTTTTTATTGGGGGTTAAGATGAATCTAAAAGATGATATCCAAAGACTTAAGAAAGACAGAAGAGCGATTATTCTAGCACATTATTACCAACCATTGGAGATACAGGAAGTGGCAGATTTTATCGGGGATTCTTTAGCATTGGCTCAGCAGGCTTCAAAGACAGATGCAAATATGATTGTTTTTGCAGGAGTATATTTTATGGCAGAGACAGCTAAGCTACTTAATCCTGATAAGACAGTTTTGATCCCTTCTTTACTTGCCAGATGCGAGATGGCAGATATGGTCTCTGCCCACGAAGTCAGGGCTTTGAAAGAACAATATCCGGGAGTTCCAGTAGTAGCTTATGTCAATACAACAGCAGAGGTAAAATCTGAGTCAGATATCTGCTGCACTTCCAGAAATGTTATACCTATTGTCAATGGATTAAATTCAGACAGGGTTATTTATGTGCCGGACAGGAATATGGCGAGATATATCCAATCACAAACAGGAAAGGAGATCATATATCCAAATGGATTTTGTTATGTTCATGACGGTATTGATCCAAAGTGGGTTGAAGCTGAAAAAAGATCGCACATAGGGGCAGTAGTTTTAGCGCATCCTGAGTGTCCTCCTGAAGTGTTAGCTTATGCAGATGTTATCGCTTCTACAGCAGGGATGATAAGGCATGTTGAACAATCGGCAAGCAATTCTGAGTTTATAGTTCTTACAGAGGATGGGCTGGCTCAATCGCTAAGGGCTGATTTTCCAGATAGGCAGTTTTATTCTCCAGAAAGTGTCTGCAGAGGAATGAAGGCGACAACTCTTCATGATCTATATAGGGCATTGGAATTTAGGATCCATGAGATAGATCTTAACTCATCGATAGCACCAAGAGCAAGAGCTACTATCGATAACATGTTGAGGGTTTAGAACCGAAAGTTTTTTAAATAACTTAATTACTCTATGGTAATAACAATGGTATTAAGCAGAAAAAACAGGAAGAGAGCAGCTATTGGCGCAGCTTTGTTAACCGGAGCTGGATTATTATGGTATTTGTTCAGAGGAGATAATCAACAGCCAGTACACTATGCTCAGCCTACTCCTATTGCAGGTCCTGCTGTTGCAGGTAATTCTGGACCTGATCCTGATCTAGCTGCTAGATTGATTACAGAGCCTATCACGATGTATAAGGCCCCTAGAAAACATCTGCAGAACGAGATGGAAGGAGATAATCTACTTATTTATTATACCACTAATAGTAATACATTATTTAGGAATGATCTGAATGATATAACTAGATATGCTCAGGCTTTAGCAGGACTTGATGGCCAAGTCGGAAAATTTATTATCGAAGGTTATTGCGATCACAGAGGTACAGACTCAGCTAATCTCGATCTGGCTAGAAAAAGAATACAAGGCGCAGCGAAAGCTTTGCGAAGAAACTTAGGTTATAATCCTGATATAGAAATAGTTGTCCGTGGTGAAGAGGGAGCGACTGAATCATCTGATTGGGAAACTATGGCTAGAGATAGGATGGTGAGGATAACTCCTGATGAAGGAAGTATAATCCATGCAGGGTTAAGAGCTCTGCCTTCTGATGTTTATCTTATAGATGCTTCCGGATCTATGCAAGGAGAGAAATGGAGCCAGGTCGGCAGTTACCAATTTCCTAATAATTCAGATATCTATGCATTTAACACATTTATAGGTTTGGATCATGTAAACACACCAAGGGATACTACTCCTGATGGAAAAACTCCTTTGTATGATTCACTTTATGATCTTGTAGGTAAGGTTGGTAAAGGTAAATCAATAACTATCTTAAGTGATGGTATTGATAATTCTAGTCATACAACTCCTGCTCGAATTATAGATCTAGCAAGACAAAGGGGTATAAAACTTAATTTTTTAGGTGTTGGATTAGATACTGCTTATCAAGATGTTTTGGCAAATATGTCTCAGCAGACCGGCGGAAAGTTCTATTTTGGGCAATAAGGTTTTTATAATAGTTAGATAATCATTTTTCTATGGATAAAGAAACCTATGAACTTTTGAAGAACATAACTAATAAAGAATATATCAAATTAGTTCCTAGGGGCAATAAAGCGATACTTTATGCTTTACGTATAGCTAAGAAACTAGGAAAGAAAAAGGTATTGATCCAAGACCAAGGAGGATGGATAACATATAAACAATTTCCAGTTAAGCTTAAGATGGAGCTGGAAGAGTTAAAGACAGATTATGGATTACTTGATATTAATGACTTAAAGAAGAAAGCTGATGCGGATTCTGTTCTGTTGATAAATTCACTTACTGGTTATTTTGCAGTCCAGGATATGTTATCTGCCTATAATCTTTGTTTTAATGCAGGCTGTTTAGTCATCAATGATATTACTGGATCAATCGGAACTGAATCTGGCAAAGTGGGTGATATCTTAGTTGGGTCTTTTGGAAATGCAAAGCCTGTTGATTATGGTCAAGGAGGAATGATTGCTGTGGGGGAAGATGATTGGTTTAATCTTACAAAGATTGATGAAGTTGAGTTTGATGATATCTTTTATGATAAATTATTTGGATTGCAGAAACGATTGACCGATCTGAAAAAGATAACTAAGAAGATAAAAAAAGATCTCTCTAAATTTGAGATAATCCACAAGGATAAAGATGGCATAAATGTAGTTGTTGGGTTTTTAGATGACGCTGAGAAAGAAGAGATAATAAGTTATTGTGATAAAAATAAGTATGAATACACCATCTGTCCAAGATATATAAGGGTGAGTTGTGATGCAGTCAGTATAGAAGTTAAAAGATTATAATTTATAAATATTATAAACTGAGCATATGCAAAAATTTAAAAATGAATCTTGATTTGTTCAATTAAAATGAGAACATTATGGATCATACTTATCTTTTTGGTAATAGGGGGATTTATCATTGCCAATAGCTATAACTTAAATCTGAAGAAGTCAGATGACAGGAAAAGCTTTATCGGCAAGTTTTCTATCTGGGTAGTGGGAGTAGGAAAGAATGTGGCAAGAACAGTGGGTTATGCTATCAAGCTTGACTGGCTTCCAGAGACTTCTGAAGAAGGACCTTCTGTAAAGGAAAAACTTATAAATTACAGCAATTATGTTGTAGAAAACATTTAAAGAGGTGGGTTTTTATGGACGTTCCTAAATCTATGGATGATTGCCTATACTTTACAAACAGGACAATCGGTGAAAAAGGGAAGATAATGGCATGGTGCCTTAGGCCAGACTGTACAGGCTGTGGAAAGGGGAAGCTGGGCAAGCCGATCAAGAAGAACGGCAAAGTAGATAAGAAAGCTGATTATTTCGAATGCCCTAAATGCAAGCATAATATGTCACTTACTGAAGCTGAAAATGTATTGAAGCTTGATGTGATATATACTTGTCCTGAATGCGGCAAATCAGGAGAGACACAGACTGAGTATAAGCGAAAATCTTTCAAAGGAGTCCAATCTTATGTCTTTGTCTGCAAAGACTGTGGAGCTAATATCGCTATCACGAAGAAGCTGAAAGAGATCAAGAAGAAATAAATGAGCAATATTTAAATACTTTATCTCTTATTTCTTTTAATATGGCATTTATCAAATGGGATAGATCATTATCAGTAGGAATCAAAGAGATCGATGACCAGCATAAATATCTGATCGAGACGATAAACAATGCTAATAAAGATCTTGAAAGTTTGAATAAAAAGGCCATAAAGAAACTGCTTAATGATCTTTTAGATTATGTTCGCCTTCATTTTAGCACAGAGGAGAGATATTTTGAAAAGCATGATTATCCTGGCATTAAAAAGCATATGGAAGAGCATGCTCTTTTAATTGAGAAGGTCATACATTATGCTGATAAGTTTGAGCAGGGTAGGAACATAGTTCCTGAGCTGATTGTGTTTTTAAGAGATTGGTTAGAAGACCATCTTAAGACAGAAGATCATGAATATGCTCTGTTCTTTAAGGAGATCGGAGTCAGTAAGTTATAATCTTTCTGATGTTTTCAGTAACAATAAATAAATTAAAAATTTCTTAAGATTTTGAAAATATAACTCTTTTCAAAACATTACAAAAATTAAAATTTTTCAATGTTACAGAAAACAAAGCGTTTTTAGTAACATTTTTAAATAAAAACTTTATCCTTCTCGTTGGTGGTTAATTTCAAAGAAAAATTTTATGTAACGAGCGCTATAGCATATCCTAATTCAATTCCTCATCTAGGGCATGCTCTGGAAATAATCCAGGCAGATGTTGTCGCTAGATTTAACAGGCTGCTTGGAAAGGATGTTTTTTTTCAGACCGGAACAGATGAGCATGGGATAAAGAACTGGCAGACTGCTGAGAAAGAAGGCAAGAAGATAATCGATTTTTTAGATGCTAATGTCAAGGTTTTTAAGGAGCTGTATTCTAAGTTAGGCATATCTAATGACCAGTTTATCCGTACTACAGATAAGAAAATGCATCATCCTGGTGCTATAAAGTTATGGGATGATCTTGTTAAGGCAGGAGATATATATAAGAAAAAGTATAAGGGACTTTATTGTACAGGCTGCGAGGCTTTTAAGACTTCTAAAGAACTTGTCAATGATAAGTGCTGTGACCACCCTAATAAAAAGATAGAGATCGTTGAGGAAGAAAATTATTTTTTCAAGCTTTCTAAATATAAGGGGAAGATAATAAAGGAAATCGAGTCTGGTAACTATGAAGTCATACCTAACACAAGGAAAAATGAGATACTATCTTTTTTGGAAGAGGCAAAAGACATATCATTTTCTAGGCCTAAATCATCTTTGCCTTGGGGAATACAAGTTCCGGATGATCCTGAACAGGTAATGTATGTCTGGTGTGATGCACTTTCTAATTATATAACTGGTGTAGGATATGGCAGAGATGATAAGCTTTTTGGCAGATGGTGGCCTGCTGATGTTCATGTTATCGGTAAGGATATACTTCGTTTTCATGCAGCTTTTTGGCCAGCAATGCTGCTCTCTGCTAAATTAGACCTGCCTAAGAAGCTGTTTGTCCATGGATTTATATTATCACACGGCACTAAGATGGGAAAATCCACAGGAAATGTGATAGAACCATTTTCTGAAATATCAAAATATGGAGTAGATCCTTTCAGGTTTTATATGCTGGAGGCAATGCCTATCGATTCTGACGGGGAATACTCTTCAGGTTTGGTGGTAGAAAGGATAAATTCAGAACTGGTCGGAAACCTTTCTAATTTCTGCTATAGGGCAATCTCGTTTACAAACAAGAATTTTGATTCTAAGATTGATGAGGTAGATGATGATCCAGTCATTAAAGAGATCGAGAACAGGTTTTTAGAGATAAAGAAGGCTTATTCTGAATTTGATTTTAAGAAAGCTGTTGACGGCATATTATCTGTCTCTGCTTTAGGAAATAAATATTTTCAGGAGAAAGAGCCGTGGAAACTTATCAATGAGGATAGGGAAAAGGTGCATAGAATATGCGGATTGGTCGTCAATATCGCTAAGGACCTATCTATATTGTTAAGCCCTGTCATGCCTACTTTTTCGTCTTTATTACAAGAACAGCTCAATGTTAAAGATTTAAGATGGGGTGATCTGGGTTTTGGCCTGAAAGATCATAAATTAAATTCTGCTGAGATCATATTCAAGAAAGCTGAGGTTAAGGAGAAAGAGGTATTTCCTTTAGATTTGAGGGTTGCTGAGATAAAAGAAGTTAAAGAACATCCTGAGGCAGATAAGCTTTACATATTAAATGTTGATGTAGGCAGTGAGGAGAGACAGTTAGTCGCAGGCTTGAAAGAGCATTATTCTGAGTCTGATCTTTTAGGTAAGAAGGTGATAATTGTCGCTAATCTGAAGCCAGCTAAGCTTAGAGGTGTTTTAAGCCAGGGGATGGTATTAGCTGCTGAATCTAAAAAAGAAGTAGGAGTATTGTATGTTGAAGATGTTGATGCTGGGTTAAATGTTAGTCTGGATGGTCTTGATATAAATAAAAGCCAGGTCCGTTATGAAGATTTTGCTAAGCTGAAGATCAATGCTGTTGATGGTAAGGTAGAGTTTAAAAGTTCTGTATTTAAGGTTAAGAATGAGTTTGTTAAAGTCGATAAAGTTCTAAATGGTAAGATTTGTTAGTTTATATCTTATTTTAGTCAGCTGAATCTTTGTTCTTATTTTTTTCTTAATCTTTATTTATGTAGTAAATTACATACTGTTATTCTCTATAAAATACTAAATTATGTAATATGTTACAGAAAAGTTTATAAATGGTAAAGATTATTTAATTGATAATGGGTTCAAAACAGCAGTTAAATCACTATGTTTTGTTTATTTATAGCTTTAAGAGTCTTAGTGCAAGGCAAAAAGTTAAAGTAATCAGGGGCTTGTATGGCTATAAAAATAGTAAGCAAGGTAAATTATACGAGCATAAAGGGTTAATACAAACAAATTCTGCTAAAAAATTGTCTCAAAATGTAATCTTGGTTCCTATTGAAAATTCTTTTGTGTTTACAAATTTCTTCAGTTTAAATAAAATAATATTCGAGGTTAAAGAAGCATGGCTAAAGGAATAAGGCTGATGGCGATCGTAATGCTGGCTCTGATACTTAGCTTGCCGTTCTACTCAGCTAATGCTATGGCTTCTTTGACTATAATTTCTGTTAAAGGGGGCGATGGACTGGAGGGATTTGTCAAGCCTACTGACAGCCTGAACATACAAGTTGAAGCTAAATATAATGATGGTAGTCCTGTTCAAGTGGGCAGCCTGGTCAGGTATGGCGGCAATCCTATCGGTGCACCAGGTACAGGCACTATCGATATGGCTAATAAGGGAATAGCTTTTGACAGATGCATACATGATGGGACATGTGAACTAAAGATCGATCCTTTTACAGCAGGCAACAATCCACATACTGTCCCTATAAATCTATATGATAAGATAGGTGTGGGAGGGAATTGGACAGCAACTGCTTCTTATAATGTTTATGTTGATGAAGCTAATCCTCAGATAATCATCAGTATCGATAAGACCAAGATAGGGTTGGGATCATTTAACGTCAGCTATATTGTCAGTGATACTGCATGCGGCAGTTGTGGAGTCAACAAATGCTCTGGATTATCTAATATCGAGTTTAATTCTTCTCATTATGGCCTGATCAGAGACGTGTCTTTTAATACTAATCCTGATGATTGTTCAAGAAGTGGTGAAGTGCAGTTTAGTGCTGCACAAGTATCTTCTGTCGCAATCGGTTCTTATGGTACTGTAAATCTTCGTGCTAATGTTTATGATAATGTAGGGCATAGTGCAATCAGCAATGTTATCGATCTGGATATTGATATGAAAGATCCAATAATCTATGTTGATGATATGATAGTTTTAGATCAGAGCGGAAACATACCTACATTTATACCTTCATCAATGATCAAGGTAGATATATCTGTTGTAATAGAGGAGCATGATCTTAATCTTAGTTCTGTAAAGATGGATCTTATGCCTATAAATCCTCTTTTAAGAAATGTTAGTGGTAATTGTATACATACTATCGCTGATAATTATACTTGTTCATGGAATGATGTGCAGCTGGATATCGATAATGATGTATTTGCAAATCTGGTGGTGTATGCCTCAGATAATATCGGTAATTCTATGTGGGATATTGGACAGTTTAACTTTAATGTTGATACTTCTGTTCCGCATGTCAGAGATATCATGACTACACATAGGGTCGGCGGTGCGGACTATTTAGGTATAAATGATAAGATACAGGTCATTTTAGATTCTCCATCAGGCATAGGATTTTCGAGAAAGAACATATCTATGGATCTTTCTCAGGTAAGGTCAACAATGAACGATGTGCTGCCGAATTCATGTTACCAGGAATCTTATTGGTATTGTAATTATTCTGTCAATCCAGACAGGCCGGATGGCGCATATATTGTCAAGGTACTGGAGAAATCAACAGATGATTTTGGTAAGAAGATAGATCCAGATGTTTCTTTGTTGATGGAAAAACAGGTTATAATTGATAGGACAAAGCCAGTTATAACTAAAGTTGATTATCATCCACAAAATCCGACTGCTCAGACAGGATTGTTCCTTACAGCTTTAGTGCA
>JBDRQV010000098.1:0-12807 GCA_043826105.1 Nanobdellota archaeon
AAAAAAAATAACCAAACAAAAAAAAAGAACTCATTATTGTTAGAATCAGCAGATATTGTTGAAAAATATGGTGAACTAAGTCTTGGAACAGCCTCGCCCTGCCTCCATATAAGGGGGTTTAAAGAAGAATTTGAGATAAAAGCATTGAATAAGCTTGGTGAAACCATATTAAAACTATTAAAGCCGGATTTAAAATTCTGCGACAAGATTTCTTACAAAAAAAATATCATAAAAGGGATTCTCAAACCAGCAAGAAAGACAGTAGATGAAGAAGAAAGATTGAAGTTAAAAACCCATATAGATATAATAAGGGCGATAGCATTCAAATTCAAGCCAACAGAAAAACCATTTATCCCATACTGTGGTCTGTTCGGAAGCATAAGCTATGATTTTATAGATCAATTTGAGGACTTACCTGAAAATAAAGAAGACCTGTTAAATGATCCCGATTACGAACTTTATTTTGTAGATAATCTATTCTTGATGGATCATAAGAAGAAAAAGACCTATCTTATTGCAAATGCCTTAGTGACTGATAAGAATAAGGATAAACTATTCAAAGATTGCTTAAAGACAATAGAATCATATGAAAAAAAGATAGGGGAAAAAACACCAAAGATAAAAAAATTGAAAGAAAAGACCCAAGTCATAACATCTGATACAGAAAAAGAAGAATTCATAAATATAATAAGAAGATTAAAACACCATATAGTTAAAGGAGATATATTCCAGGTTGTTCCGTCAAGAACAATCATAGCAGATTACAATGCTGAGCCATTGGACATATACCAAAAACTAAGGACATTGAATCCTAGCCCATACATGTTCTTCATAAATAATGCTAACGGTGTCTTGCTGGGAAGTTCTCCTGAGATGTTTCTGAGAGTTGAAGGCGACAAAGAAAAGACTGTTGAGATAAGGCCAATTGCAGGTACAAAACCAAGGGGAATAATCAACGATAAGATAGATTATGATCTTGATTCAAGATATGAAACAGAGCTTAAATTAGACCAAAAAGAGCTTGCAGAACATACCATGCTTATAGATTTGGCAAGAAACGATGTGGCAAGGATATCTAAACCAGGAACTCGTTATGTTGATGAGCCATTTATAGTTGAGAAATATTCACATGTACAGCATCTTGTTTCAAATGTCAGGGGCATATTAAAAGATGATCTTGATGCTCTTCATGCTTATCTGGCTTCTATGAATATGGGTACATTGACAGGAGCCCCAAAAGTTGAAGCCATGAAATTGATAAGACAGGTTGAGAAAAACAAGCGGGGATTCTACGGTGGTTCAGTAGGATACATAACACCAAGCGGAGATTTTGATTCATGTATTGTCATAAGAAGCATGCGTCTGAAAGGTAAAAAAGCATATGTCAGGGCAGGAGCAGGTATTGTCTATGATTCTATTGCAGGCAATGAATTTGCTGAAACAGATAAAAAAGCAAGAGCATGCTTAAAAGCGATTAAATTAGCAGGTGGATTGAAATGAATGTCCTCTTTATAGATAACTTTGATTCATTCACCTATAATCTTGTGGATGAATTTCAGAAAAGGGATTGTGAAGTATTAGTATTCAGGAATAATGTAGATATGAAAACATTAGATAAAGAGATAAAAAAATTCAAGCCAAACCTTATCGTGATAAGTCCAGGTCCTGGATGCCCTAAAGAATCAGGGAACTGTATTGATATCATCAAGAACTATTACTCAAAAATACCTCTCTTTGGTGTTTGTCTTGGGCATCAATGTATGATAGAAGCCTTCGACGGAATAGTGAGCAAGGCACCAGAGATAATCCACGGCAAACCATCAAAGATAAAACATGATAATGAGGGCATATTTAAGGACCTTGAAAATCCATTTCAGGCAGGAAGATATCATTCACTCATAGGCATAGACATACCTTATTGTTTTGAAGTCTCAGCAAGAACCACCATAAAAGGGCTTGTGATGGGGATACGCCATAAAGAATATCCAGTTTATGGTGTGCAGTTTCATCCTGAAAGTATCTTGACTCCCATTGGCGGATTGATCATTGAAAATCTTATCAAGATGTGCTCAAAATGATACAGGAAGCTATCCAAAAATTGATAGAAAAAAAGGACCTGAGTTTGGGCCAGGCAGCAGATGTTATGGATGAGATAATGTCTGGCAAAGCGACAGACGCCCAAATAGCAGGATTTTTAGTAGCTTTAAGATTAAAAGGTGAAACAATAGACGAGATAGCAGCATGTGCTAAGGTAATGAGGCAGAAAGCTTCAAGGATAAAGCCTAAAAACCAATCTGAACTTGTAGATGTTGTCGGAACAGGAGGAGATTGCACAGGAACATTCAACATCTCAACAGCAGCAGCATTTGTTGTATCAGGCGCAGGTGTACCTGTCGCCAAACATGGCAATAAGGGAGTATCATCAAAATCAGGTGCAGCAGATGTATTATCAAGTTTAGGTATAAACATAGATCTGGATCCAGAAAAAGTAAGACAATGCATAGAAAAAATAGGTTTTGGCTTTATGTTTGCTCCAAAATTTCATGGAGCTATGAAATATGCTATCGGTCCAAGAAAAGAATTAGGCATAAGGACAGTCTTCAATATTCTTGGGCCTTTGACAAACCCAGCAGAAGCACCATACGAGCTTATGGGAGTATTTGACGAAAAGCTGACAGAGCCTTTAGCTGAAGTATTGGGCAAGCTCGGTTGTAAACACGCATTGGTTGTCCATGGTCAGGGATTAGATGAGGTAACTATAACAGGGAAGACAAAGATTTCAGAATACAAAAAAGGCCATGTAAGGACATACGATATAGACCCAACAGATTTTGGAATAAAGATTGCAGGCCTAAAATATATAAAAGGCGGAACGCCAGAAGAAAATAAAGACATAATATTAAGCATACTCAAAGGAAAAGAAAAAGGTCCGAAAAGAGATATCGTGATATTAAATGCAGCTGCTGCATTGTTTGCAGCTGAAAAGTCTGCAGATATTAAATCAGGCATAGATCTGGCCAGGAAGTCGATAGACAATGGAAAGGCATTGCAAAAACTAGAAGCATTAAAGGAGTTTACTGGAAAATGTTAAAAAAAATTATAAAAAACAAAAAAGCAGAAGTTAAATCAAGAAAAAAACTACACCCACTAAGGACTTTTAGGAAATACATCAAGAAATCAAATAGGGATTTTAAAAAAGCGATCTCTAAAAAAGGGATAAACATAATCGGGGAGCTGAAAAAGGCGTCACCATCTGAGGGACTGCTGAAAAAAGATTTTGATTTTATCGAGATTACAAGAGAATACGAGAAAAGCAAGGCAGCAGCATTATCGATCGTTACAGACGAGGTATTTTTCGGCGGAAATGTAGTATTGATGTCTAAGATCAGGAAAAACACCAGAAAACCCATGTTGAGAAAAGAGTTTATTATAGATTCATATCAGATATATGAATCAAGATATTATGGTGCAGATGCAATATTGCTGATTGCAGCATTATTAGATAAGAAAACGATAAATGAGTTTATAGCTATAGCCAAAAAATATAACATGGACTGTCTGGTAGAGGTTCATGATGCTGCAGAACTGAAGAAAGTTCTTAGTTCTAATGCAGAGATCATAGGCATAAACAATCGTGACTTGAAATCTTTGAAGATAGACATGAACACGACAAAAAAGCTAGTCTCAAAGATAAAGAAAAAAAGAGTTATAGTTGCAGAGTCAGGTTATGAGTCTAAAGAGCAGATCAAAGAGATAAAAGGGAAAGTGAATGCAGTCCTCATAGGTACTTCCATCATAAAATCAGATAATATCAAACAAAAGATTGAGGAGCTGCTATGAAAGTAAAGATATGCGGCATAACCAATCTGCCAGACGCCATGAGTGCTGTTCTTTTAGGAGCAGACTATGTTGGTTTTTTAGTTGAGATATCTTTTGCACAGGATAAAGTTGACAGGAAAGAAGCAAAAGATATTATGGATAAGCTGCCAGAAGAAGTTAAGTCTGTTTTTGTGACATATGAGCAGAAAGCAAAGGATATAATCGAGATTGCAAAAGAGATAAATCCAGATGTTATCCAGCTTCATAATGATATCGATCCAGATGAGATCAAAAAAATAAGAAAAGATCTGAAAGGTATAGAATTGATAAAGACGATCAATGTCAAGAATATTAAGTCGATTGATGAAGCTAAAGAATACGAGCAATATGCAGACTACCTGTTATTGGATACTCAGATTAAAGGAAAAAAAGGCGGAACAGGCAAGACACATAATTGGGATATAAGCAAAGAGATTGTAAAAAGGACAAAAAAGCCGGTCTTTTTGGCCGGAGGATTAAATCCAGATAATGTTGAGGAAGCTATAAAAAAAGTGAGCCCATTTGCTGTCGATACAAATTCAGGTGTAGAAACAGAATCCAGAACAAAAGATTATGAAAAGATGAAGATGTTTATAGCAAGGGCCAAAGGTAAGGTTGAAGGAGATATTTCCAAAGGCGGGTTTGGGCGTTTCAATTGATATCAGTTCAATTACAATACAGATTGATCCGATAAAGATTATTTTACAGGATCTAAGATGAAAAAAGGATATTTTGGAAAATATGGCGGCATTTTTGTTCCAGAAACTTTGATGCCTGCTGTCGAAGAACTTGAAAAAGCTTTTAATAGGTTTAAGAATGATAAAAAATTCAAACAAGAATTAAACGACCTTTTGAAAAATTATGTCGGAAGGCCGACGCCATTGACATTCTGCAATAAACTATCGGAAAAATTAGGCTGCAGGATCTATCTTAAAAGAGAGGACTTGGCCCATACAGGTGCCCATAAGATAAACAACGCACTAGGTCAGGCACTGCTGGCAAAATATATGGGTAAAAAGCGCATAATAGCAGAGACAGGAGCAGGCCAGCACGGCGTAGCGACAGCAACAGCAGCAGCAAAATTAGGGCTAGAATGTGAAGTATATATGGGTACTATAGACATTGAAAGGCAAAAACTTAATGTTTTTAGGATGCAGTTGATGGGAGCTAAAGTTAATCCAGTAGACACAGGCGGAAAAACCTTAAAGGATGCTATCAATGATGCATTAAGAGACTGGACAGCAACTGTCGAAACAACACATTATCTTTTAGGCTCTGTCTTAGGCCCTCATCCATATCCAGAGATAGTAGCACATTTTCAGTCAATAATCGGAAAAGAGGCAAAAGAACAGATCTTAAAACTAGAAGGCAGACTGCCAAAAGCTATCGTGGCATGTGTAGGTGGCGGTTCAAATGCAATCGGGATATTCAGGGAATTTGTCAATGATAAAGAAGTGAATCTTATCGGAGTAGAAGCAGGAGGCCACGGAATTCAGTCTGGAAAACATGCAGCAAGATTCGCAGATAAAGAATTAGGTAGGTTAGGTATACTTCATGGTACTATGACCTACATCTTACAAGATAGGTTTGGTCAGATATATGATACTTATTCAATATCCGCAGGCCTGGACTATTCAGCCGTCGGTCCAGAACATTCATTCCTAAGGGAGTTAAAAAGAGCAACATATAGTTTTGCAACAGACAAAGAGACTTTAGAAGCTGTTAATCTATTGAGCCAGGAAGAAGGCATCATTCCAGCTTTAGAATCAGCACATGCAGTAGCCCACACAATCAAGCTGGCAAAACAGATGAAAAAAGACGATATAATCATCATCAACTTATCAGGAAGAGGAGACAAAGATATGGAAACGATCGCTAAAGAGATGAAGTTTAAATGAACTACAAGCAAACATTCGACAATCTGAAAAAAAGAAATGAAAAAGCTTTGATTCCATTTATAGTAATTGGAGATCCAGATTACGAAACAAGCCTGGCCATAGTCAAGAAGATAGTTGAATCTGGAGCAGATATCCTTGAACTGGGTTTTCCTTTTTCAGATCCCATCGCAGATGGCCCGACGATCCAGGCAGCAGATGTAAGGTCATTGTACAAAAAGACAAACATAGATGATTGTTTCAGATTTATAAAAGAAGTCAGGAAATTTACCCAGATTCCTATAGGATTATTGGTCTACTATAATCTTATCTTCCAGCGCGAAACAGAAAAGTTTTTTCATGATTGCAGGTCAGCAGGCGTAAACTCAGTTTTAGCAGCAGACGTGCCGATTGAAGAATCAGATGATCTAATAAGTGCAGCAAGAAAACACCGGATCGATACAATATTCATCGTCTCTCCACTCACAGACGACAAGAGATTAAGATCAATATTAAGTAAATGCCAGGGCTTTGTATATATTGTCGCAAGATTAGGTGTAACTGGAGCAAGAGATGATCTAAAAGATTCAACTTTAAACTTAATAAAAAGAGTCAGGCAGCAGACCAAACTGCCGATCTGTGTAGGCTTTGGGATTTCACAGCCAGAACATATCAAGGCTGTCTGCAAAGCAGGAGCAGATGGCGCAATAGTCGGCTCTGCTTTAGTCAAGATTATAGGGGATAACCTGGATGACAAAAGATCAATGATAGGCAAGATTGAAAAATATACAAAAGAATTAAAACGATCGACAAAATGAAGTTAAAAATAGCACCATCAATTCTATCTGCAAAAAGAGATATCTTACAAAAAGAAGTGAAGGAGATAGAGCCATACTCAGATGTATTGCATGTCGACATAATGGACGGAAAATTTGTTCCTCCAACAACATTCAAACCAGAAGAGATCAAGCCAATAAAAACATCTCTACCAAAATATGTTCATCTCATGGTTGAAAGACCATTAAGAGATGGTTTTATTGATGATTATGCAGATGCAGGAGCAGCTTTGATAACTATACATCAGGAATGTAAAGAAGATATAGGCATGCTTATAGATGAGATAAAAAAAAGAAAGATAAAAGTGGGCATAACGATCAATCCTCCAACACCATTTGAAAAGATAAAACCCTATCTGGACAAAGTCGATATGGTTTTGATCATGTCTGTCAACCCAGGATATGCAGGTCAGGATTTTATTCCAGAAGTTCTAGATAAGATAAAAGAAGTAAGGAAACTGAAACCCCACATGGACATCGAAATCGATGGTGGGATATCAGTAAAGACAATAAAACAGGCAAGATTGGCAGGAGCTAATATATTTGTAGCAGGCTCTGCTATCTTCAACAAAGAAGACAGGAAAAAAGCAATCCAGGATTTAAGGGATGCAGCTAAATGATTATCCTGACCACTTGCCTCTGCTAACACCTAATATGCTCTTGCACCCAGGGCAGGAATAGATTATCTCTTGCTTAAAAAATCCAATCCCTTTCTTCTCAGTTTCGATATTCCCGAAGTTTACATCCATCTTACAAAAAGGACATTTTGCCATATCATTTAATGATCTACACTAATATAAATAATTTATCACCAAAACTTTATATACTAAAACCTTAATTCTTATACCTATGAAAACTATAGACCCATATGGCTCTGAATTGGTCGAAGATTATGTAAAGATAATCAAAGATTTTGGATTAGATAGTTTTAATCCTGTTGATTATCCAGAGCCAAACAGGCTTATGAGAAGAAACATAGTCTTTGCACAAAGAGACATGTCTTTGATATTAAAAGCGATAAAAGAAAAAAGACCATATTATGTCCTTTCCGGGATAATGCCTACAGCCAAAAAGGTTCATTTCGGCACAAAGATGGTCATAGAGAACATAGCCTATTTCCAGAAGCATGGTGCAAAAACATTCTGCCTGGTAGCAGACTTAGAAGCTGCAGCTGCCAGAGGAGTTCCATTGGAAGAAGCAAGAAAAAATGCCTTGGAATTTCAGATTCCAACATACATAGCTTTAGGATTAGATCCAAAGAAAACTAATTTCTATTTTCAGTCAGAAAATAAAGATATCACTAAGTTAACATATGAATTTTCACAAAAGGTTACATTAAATGAATACAAGGCAATATTTGGGCAGGCCAATCCAGGACGTATCTTATCAGCTTTAACACAAGCTTCAGACATCTTATATCCGCAATTGACAGAACGCATGCCTGGAGTTATACCAGTAGGCATCGACCAGGATCCTGCCATAAGACTGACAAGGGATATTGTAAAGAGAACCAAAAGACTAAACTTCTTCTCTCCATCAGCGATCTACCACAAATTCACTCCAAGCCTGGATGGTGAGATGAAGATGTCAAAATCAAGGCCAGAATCCAGTATAGATCTCCCAGAAGACAGTAAAACTGTAACCAAAAAGATCATGAGGGCCAAGACAGGTGGCAGAGACACGATTGAAGAACAGAAGAGACTGGGTGGTCAGCCTGAAAAATGCATCATTTTCGAACTTTACAAGCAACATTTGATAGAGGATGATGGTGAACTGGATAATATATACCAAAACTGCAGATCAGGTAAACTGACGTGTGGCGAAGATAAGCAGCATTGTGCAGGACTGATGGTCAAATTTATGAAAGATCTGGAAAAAGGAATTGACAAAGCAAGGAAAAACATCGATAAGATTGTATTTAAATAAAAACATTTATATATGTTAAAATTAAAATAATATAAAAAAGGTGATAGAATGAGAACAGCTCCATTAAAGGGAAGTTTTATGCTTACCAGCATCATTGGATTTATTATTTCTTGGCAATATGTCCTTCCTAGGGACAAGACATGGGGATTTACATTCATACTTTTCTTCACTATGATGTTTATAGCCTCAGTCATATCGATGACTACGGCACCGATAGACTCAGTCGAAGGCTTGGGTATTGTGCCTCCAAAAAAGAAGAAAAAATAATATTATATCTTATCAAATTTTTCTTTTGCTTTATTCTCTTTCCAATAGATAGCGTGTGATGCTCTCTTATCAAATAATTTTATAGCCACTGTAAGGATATCTTCTTTAAATCCCTTAAATCCTTTTTCCTCTATCACTTTCTTAGCATCATCGATACATTCTTTCATTATGTTCATATTTTCGTCTCTGCATTCCCCTTCCACTTTTCTTTCTTCTTCATCACTCAAGCTGACTTCCATCCATTTAGGATAAGCAGAACCTTCTACAGTTTTTGGAAACGATTTTGAAAAAGCCATTTTCTCACCTCAAAAATCAAATATTTTCTTTTTACTTTTCATAGCTGTCGGTGCTTCTCCGCCATGCCATGTGTATCTTGGCCTGACTCGCATAGGGTACATCTTTTCATTCATATCATCAAATACGATTGCAGAACCTTTTAATCTAGGTAGTTGATTGAGCTGTTTATCAAGTCCTTCTCTCATATAGCTTTGCATCAACATACCCAATGCCTGTATATCAACATTAGCGGTTATCCTATGGGCAATTACTGTATCAGACTGGGTCATAACATCTGTATGTATCTTTCCTGGCTGCTGAGAAGCCAATATCAAAGAGATTCCAGGTTGTCTGCCTTCCCTCAATATGGTTACCAAAGGATAAGTAGCGACCGTAACAGCATCATTAGGCAAAAACTCATGCGCTTCATCCACTACTAACCAAACTAATGGCTCATCTTTCTTGCTTTCTAATTCTTTCTCGCTCAAAAAATGCGTTGCAGCATGTATAGCTCCATACTCTTCTTTTTTTCTGGCTATCATCCTTTCAATAAACAATTTTTCAGCCACCAATCCGATTACCAATGCCCTTATCCCAGAAGCTCCAGGTATGGTAGCATAACAGCTTACATCCAAGATAGTTACTTGCCCGCCAGCAACAAGCTGATGGAAAGGAGTCCCTTCGATATCAAATATCCCCCATCCTTCTGCTGATAAGAATCTGTTCTCAACACCATCTTTTATGGGTTGTTCTGCCCTATCATCATTCTGGACTTCTTTGATTATATCCCTGACTGAATAATTATTTCCTAAATCCTTCAGTTTTTCAACTGTCCTTTCTATAAGTACACCCTGTGGATCGCTTATCTTTATATCAAATGTAGTGCACCAGTCAATAGGGTCTAATTCAGAAGGCTTGATGGAAAACGGAAAGTCAGTAGGTATTCCTTCTTTTTTATATTTATAATAATAACCTTTTGGGGTATAAATATGGACATTTAAGGCCTTGCCTTCAAGACCCCATTCCTTAAGCAAGTCATTTTCTTTCTGATTCGGATATTTCATTGTCCAATATATACCCATTGTATCAAGCATGATTACAGCAAGGTTCTCATTTATTTCTTTAGGCAGGTCAGCCATACCTTCTGCAATAACTCCCATTGTATAAGATTTGCCGCTTCCTCTTTTTCCACAGACAAAGACAACATGGCTCCTGGTAACATCCATGTATATATTATTAGACAAAGAAGTGGTCTGTCCCATCTGGACATAATGCTTTCCTAAGAAAATAGTGCCCTTTGTGCCATACTTCTCTTTATCCTTCTCACTTCTACCGATAACTATATCATAAGGCATATACAAAAAACATAAACAAAAATCAATATAAAGGTTTATAGAAACTATTCGGTAGTGAAGAAAAATAGAAAGCTTTATTTATTACGTTCAATTTATTGGTTATAAGGGGTGATAGGTAATCAATAGAGGTGGCAATAAATGGCAAAAAAAAATACCCCAAAAAATTCTAAGAAAAAAAATAGTAGTACTGTAGCAATTATTATAGCTGCAATAGTGATAATAGTTATTTTATATGTAGTCATAAAAAACACAGGGCTTATTTCAATGTTTGGTGTTGCCGCTGTAGTTAATGGTGAATCTATAACTGTAAATGAATTGGATCAAAAATATGAAAATCTTCCAGAACAATATAAGGTTATCATAACAAAAGATATACTTCTTGATCAATTGATAAATTCTAAGCTCCTTATCCAGGAATCTAAAAAACAAGGCTTTGAAGTTACTGAAGAAGAGATTCAAGACGAGATAGATTCGATCAAAGATGAATCCTTTGAATCTGATGAGGAGTTTCAGCAGTTCCTAAATGAAAATAAGATAAGCATCGAATATCTAAACAAGCAGACATATGATCAGATTCTGATTAATAAGTTATTAGAGAAAGAGATCATCTCTAAGATAGAGGTTTCAGAAAGCAAGATAAAATCTTTCTATGGGGCAAATAAAGAGTTATTAGGTAATGTCTCTTACGATGAAGTAAAAGAGCAGATTAGGGAGAGCATATTAGAAGACTTGTCAACAGGCGCAATCGAAACATATGTCGGACAGCTAAGGAGCAAGGCAGAAATAATAATAAACGGCCAGAAAGAGGCTAAAGAAGGAACCACAGCTGAAACAGATACTGAAGAAAAAACAGTAGAAGCGCCAAAACAGACAGAAGAAAAAACAGAAGAAAAAGCTGATGAAAAATCTGATATAACTACCTTTAAAGATACAAAAGACTCAGTTTGTATGGAAAACAACAAGCCTATCATCAGATTCTACACTACATCTAACTGTGAACCATGCGACTGGATAAAAGACACATTTTATTCAGCAGTTGATAAGACTAAGTTCACAATATATCATTGGGAGCTTGACACAGGGGACAACCTAGCTACAAAAGAGATAGAAACAGGCATACCTCAGAAGGAGATTGATATATTTAAGAAATATAATGATAAGACCACAGTTCCTACCTATGTCTTCGGCTGCAAATATGTTAGATCAGGAAATGGGTATAGTGATTTAGGCAAAGAAAAAGCAGAATTCCAGGCAGTTACCAAGAGCCTTACACAATGAATTCAAAAGAGAAGATAAGTGCAGAATTAGATTTTCTAAAGGAAAGCTTAGATGCCGGAGTTATAACTAGAGATGAATATGAAGAAGGAAAGCGAAAGCTTGAAGATAAGCTAAAACAAGCGTCTGATCAGTCTATCGAGATAAAAGAGATAGACCGGCAAAAATCAGTTCCTATAATAGGTCAGGAAAAAGAAGAAGAGCCCGAAGAGATAATAGACGAGACTGAGCCAGAACAAGAACCAGAAGAAGATCAGTATCAACAAGAATCAAAATTTGAAGAAACAGAACAAGAACCAGAAGAAGATCAAGACCAACAAGAACCAGAATCTGACCATGCAGAAGAACCAGAAGAAGATCAAGACCAACAAGAATCAAAATTTGAAGAAACAGAACAAGAACCAGACTCTGCAGAACATAAAGAAACCGAAGATAAAAAATCAGAAAAATCAGGCTCTAAAAAAGATAAAAGACCATCAAATAAAAGGATATTCCTTTTTGCAATATTTACATTGATTATATTATATCTTATTTTCAATATCCCAAGTTGTAGCAAGATTCAGCCCATAGAGATTAAAGTGACGGATATTGATAATCAGACAATAGCAGAGGAAAAGATTCCGATCTGCTCTTCAGATGAAGACTGTAATGAAGAAGGGAAGATAGGTATATGTCAAAACCCATCCACTAAAGAATCAGAATGTATGTTTGAAGACCCGATAAAGCTTGAATTGACGATAATAAATGACCCAAAATGTAAAAGCTGTGATACTTCAAGGATGATTGACATCCTTAAACAGCTTTTTTTAGATATAGATATAGTTGAAATAAAATATGATTCACCAGAAGCCAAATCATTGATATCTCAGCTTAAGATTGATTCATTACCTGCATATATATTCAATTCAACAATAGAAAGGGCAGTTAGATTTGAGAATTTCAAAAGAGCACTATTGAAACAAGGAGATAGCTATCTGATCTCACCGACAGCTTCGGGTTCAAACTACTTATTTAACAGGCCAGAGCAAGAAAAACAGCTATGGGTATATGTATTATCAAATGATACAAAAGAGATTGATATTAATATTGATGAGGTTCTTGATCTATTTGGAAATGATATGATCTATTCTAAAAAGATAG
>JBDRQV010000099.1:0-12760 GCA_043826105.1 Nanobdellota archaeon
TTGAAAAGAAATCAAAACTTCTATCCCATCTTAAGTATGGTGCTGGAAAGACCATAACCTATATGATATTAGGTGCTTTATTTGGATTATTAGGATCATTCATCACATTTACCCCTCAACTAAAAGGAATAGCTGCTGTGATAGCCGGATTATTCCTATTGATATATGGATTAAATATGCTCAATGTAATTCCATGGCTTAGAAAACTACAGTTCAGAGGACCAAGATTCTTAGAAAAAGTAAACAAAAATAATAATGACAAAGGACCCTTTATGATAGGATTATTGAATGGATTATTGATTGCTTGTGGACCATTACAAGCTATGCTCATATATGCTGCAGGAACAGGAAGTGTGATACAGGGGGCAACTGCAATGTTAGTTTTTGGCCTAGGAACATTGCCTCTGATGCTGGGATTTGGATCCATAGCTACAATAATTGGATCTAAGTTTACACATAGGATCCTAAAGGTTTCTGCAATAATAGTTATCATATTAGGAGTTGTTATGCTAAACAGAGGACTTACCTTAACAGGGTCTGGATATGATGTTAATTCTATGATTACTAGCGTAAGTGCCTCTGGAGATGTAATAACTGGTACTACAGGAACCGATACTATCCAAAAACAAGGATACCAGGAAATAAGGATGGATGTAACTAACAACGGATGGGAACCCGATAAGTTTGTTTTGAAAAAAGGAGTGCCTGTCAAATGGATCATAAATGGTAAAGAGATAAATGGTTGTAACAATGCGATCCAGGTTCCAAAATTAAACCTAAATTTTGATATTAAAAATGGAGAACAGACAATAGAGTTTACTCCGACTGAAGAAGGCATAATTTCGTGGAGCTGTTGGATGGGCATGATTCAGGGTACATTTATTGTTAAGGAAGATATTGATCTAAGCAATACAGTAGAAATACAAAAAGAGATAGCATTAATCCCAAACCAACCCATAGGAACATGTGGAGGAAGTTGTGGAAGTCAAACATGTGGAGCTGCAAAAGGAGGAAGTTGTGGGTGTGGCAGATGATAATAGCGATAGATTAATAAAAATCAAAATCAAAGAGGGAAAAAGATGAAAGAAAAGATACAGATTCCGATAAAAGGTATGCATTGTGCAAGCTGTGCCAGGACTATAGAAAAATCTCTGAACAAAACAATAGGGATTGAGAAAGCAAATGTAAATTTTGCAACTGAAAAGGCCCTAATAGACTATGACCCAAAAAAAACAGATTTAAAAAAGATAAATAAAGTGATTAAGGACAGCGGATATGAACCTATTGGAGGAAAAAAAATAATTCTGCAGATAAATGGAATGACTTGTGCTTCATGTGTCAAGACTGTAGAAAAAGCATTGAGAAAGGCTGAAGGCATAAGCGAAGCCAATATAAATTTCGCAACCGAAAAAGCGAATATAACATACAATAGTGATAAGACAAACAAAAAAGAGATTATCAGGATCATAGAAGATTCAGGATATGGTGCAAATGACCTTGAAGACAAGAAAATTGATGAAGATATTAAAAATCTGCAGATAGCATCTAAAAAGATGTGGTTCTCGTGGCTGTTCACTATCCTGATCATGATAATCATGATTCCTGGCATGTTTTTTGGAATGATGTTGCTGCCTGGAAAATTAGAGGATATTGTCTTCTTTTTACTTGCTATACCTGTAGTGTTCATATTCGGAAAAGATACGCTTAGATCTGCATTAAAATCAGTTATGCACAGAAGCGCAAACATGGATGTGTTGATAGCCATGGGAACCTTGGCTGCATTTCTTACAGGAATCGCCGTTTTCTTTATGCCTATCGCAAATTATGCAGGAGTATCTGCTATGATAATGACATTCCATCTCACAGGAAGATATATAGAGACAAAAGCAAAGGGAAGAGCATCTCAGGCAATAAAAAAACTTCTTCAGCTCGGAGCTAAAACTGCAAAAATAATTGAAAAAGGAAAAGAAAGAGAAATACCCATAGAAGATATTAAATTAGGAGATATGATGGTCATTAGGCCAGGTGAAAAGATACCTACTGATGGAATCATTGTAGAAGGTGAGAGCAATATAGACGAAAGTATGGCGACTGGAGAAAGTATACCTATAAAAAAGAAAAAAGGAGATAAAGTCATAGGTGCTACAATCAATCAAAAGGGATTTTTAAAAGTAAAAGCAACAAAGATCGGCAAAGATACATTTTTAAGTCAGGTCATTAAGATGGTTGAAGAGGCTCAAGGTACACAAGTACCGATCCAGGTATTTGCAGATAAAGTAACCAGTATATTCGTGCCTATAGTTATGATCATAGCTTTGATAACTTTTTCAGTATGGCTCATATTTCCTGTTTTTTTTAAAAGCATATTGGTATGGGCAGTAAATTTTCTGCCTTGGATAGAGCCCGACCTGGGAATATTCTCATTGGCCCTGTTTGCCACCATAGCTGTGTTAGTCATAGCATGCCCATGTGCTTTAGGACTCGCAACACCAACTGCCCTTATGGTCGGTTCTGGAATTGGAGCAGAAAATGGGATATTGATAAAAAATGGCGCAGCGATCCAGATAATGAAAAGTGCAAAAGTCATTGTTTTTGACAAGACAGGAACCATAACAAAAGGTAAGCCAGAAGTGACAGATATCATGACTGATAAATTTAAAGAAGATGAACTGCTGCAACTTGCTGCATCTGTAGAAAACTATTCTGAACATCCACTGGCTATGGCTATTGTTGAAAAAGCCAAAAGAAAAAAGATCAATCTGCTGAAAGCTTTTGGTTTTGGGTCAATAACTGGAAAAGGAGTTAAGGCAAAAGTAAAAAATAAGAGTATAATCATAGGGACAAAGCTTGTAAAAGAAAATAAGATTGATTATTCTATGTTTGAAAAAGATATTGAAAGATTAGAAAAAGAGGCTAAAACAGTTATAATTGTTGCTATAGATAAGAAAGCAGCAGGACTGATTGCAATAGCTGATGATGTAAAAGAGGATTCTGCAAAAGCTATAAAAGAGCTGCATAAAATGGGATTTCGAACTGCCATGATTACAGGAGATAATAAACGAACAGCAGAAGCGATCTCAAAAAAAGTTAACATAGATTATGTATTATCAGAAGTGCTACCAGAGGGAAAAGTAAATGAGATAAAAAAGCTCCAGAAGAGATATGGAGTGATAGCTATGGTAGGGGACGGCATAAATGATGCTCCTGCCCTGACACAAGCAGATGTGGGCATAGCCATTGGAACAGGTACAGATATCGCAATTGAAAGCTCAGACATAACTTTAGTTAGAGGTCATCTAAGCGCTGTAGTAAGTGCTGTAAGATTATCCCAGGCAACTTTCAAAAAGATAAAACAGAATCTTTTTTGGGCCTTTTTTTATAACTTGGTAGCTATCCCTTTAGCTATGACAGGATTATTGCATCCTGCTATTGCAGAAGCTGCGATGGCCCTTAGCTCAATAACTGTGATAAGCAACGCCAACCTGCTAAGAAGAGTTGAAATAAAATAAGATTAAAACTTAAGCAAATAATATAAATTAATAAGCATTTCTTATTATTATGAAAGTGTTATTATTGTTTAAGCCAAATCCTAAAATCATCAATATTCAACAGAATATAATCCCGAATGGGTTATTATACATTGCTGCTTTATTGCTGAAAAATAAGATAGATGTTGAAATTCTTAACTTAGCTGATAAAGATTGGGATGAATCTAAGGACATAATAAAAAATAAGAATCCAGATATAGTGGGCGTTGGTTGTTATACTTTCAACAGGCAAAGCTGTATTAAGCTCGCAAAAATAATAAAAGAGATTGACAAAGAAATAAAAGTGGTGTTTGGTGGGCCACATGCAACGATAATGTTCAACCAGCTGATAGAAAATTATAAAGAGATAGATATTATCGTAATCAATGAAGGCGAATTGACTTTCTTAGATATTGTAAATGATAAGCCTGCTGAAAAAATCTCTGGAATAGTGTATAGGGATGGAGATAAGATAATTAAGAACATAACCAGAGAAGCATTAGCAAATCTCGATGATCTGCCCATCCCTGCAGAATACTTCCGATATAAAAGGATTGTGACTTCAAGAGGATGTCCTGGAAAATGCATCTACTGTGACACCCCGCATTTATGGGGACAGAAGGTTAGATTTAGAAGCGCAGATAATGTAGTAGATGAATTGGATATCCTTAACAAAAAATATGGCATATCTTCATTCATAATATCAGATGATACATTTACGTTAGACAAACAAAGGACAATAGATATATGCAAAAAGATAATCAATAGAAACTTAAAGATAACCTGGGATTGTAGGAGCAGGGTTAACCTGATCTGCGAAGAAAGATTAAGATGGATGAAAAAAGCAGGTTGTGTTTCCATAAGCTATGGAATAGAGTCTGGATCTCAGAAAATTCTGGATAATCTGAAAAAATATATTAATGTAGATCAGATAAAGAAAGCTGCTCAGATAACCAGAAAGTTTGGGTTCAACCTTAATTATTTCATAATTGTCGGAAGCCCTGGAGAAGATGATGATACAGTTAGAGAAACAATGCACCTGATAAAACAGACAAAACCTACTTCTGTCTTTGTCTATGTTATGCAATTGACACCTGGAACAGACATATGGAAAATGACTAAAAACAAAGGATTTCTTAAAGAAAGTGAGTGGTTAAACAGCGATGAAGAGACAATATTCTATACACTAGAAACAGATATAGATATCCTTAAAAAATATGTAAATTATGTTGAAGGATTCTTTAAAATCTTTAAAAAAGAGTTCAAATACACTGAAGATGAATTAAACGATATTATAATAGAAGAAAAAGGAGTACAGGATCTTATCAATTTGGCTAACATAAAGTTGAGTTCTGGAAACAATGAAAAAGCAGAAGAATTGATCGATGAAGCTATAAAACTAAATCATGGATCATCAGAAGCTATGATGATAAAAGGAATCATCTTAGCTATGAAAAGAGATGATAGATGCATAACATACTTCAATAAAGCATTGACATTTGATCCCGAAAACCTCCTTGCTTATATCAACTTGGGATTGTACCAGTATAAACAAAAAAGGTATGATGAATCTATATGCATATTCAGGAAAGCGATAGATATCGAGCCAGCCAACATTGAATTCTATAATAATTTAGGCTCAATATTGGGCATTAAAAAAGAATACAAAGAAGCTATAGCTATATTAAAAAAAGCCCTGCTGATAGATCCTAACAATAAAGAAACCTTAAGAAATTTAGCAATCACTCTAGAAAACAGTAATAACATTGAAAAAGCCGAAAAATAAGGGACAGATTATAATTTTTTCGACATATTTAAAAATAACATACTACTTCTGAACAGTATGATAAACGAACTATTATGGATATTATTGATGTTATTGAGTTTCTTAGGCATCACTCTGGCTTATCGGTTCTTTGGAAAGATAGGATTATATGGTTGGGTTGTGATGGCTGTTATAATAGCCAATATACAGGTGATGAAGACAATTCAGATATTTGGATGGGTTACAGCTTTAGGAAATATAATATACGGAACAACTTTCCTGGCCACAGATATCATATCTGAAAACCACGGGCATAAAGAAGCTAAAAAGATGGTATGGTTGGGGTTTTTTATGTTGATAACTGTCACGATAATCATGCAGATCTGTTTAGCTTTTGTTCCAGATATAACCGACACATTAAGTCCTGCTTTGCAGCAGATATTTGGTCTGCTTCCGAGGATTGCTGTTGCAAGTTTAACTGCATACATAATCTCGCAGCTACATGATATTTGGGCTTTCCAGTTCTGGAAAAGACTGTTTAATGGAAAACATCTGTGGTTAAGGAACAATTTCTCGACAATGACTTCACAACTGATAGACAATACAATATTTACTTGGATCGCTTTCGTAGGCCTGTTTGGATTATTCGGTTGGGAACAGGTATTTGGTTGGGACATAATAATCCAGATATTTTTGGTTTCTTATGTGATGAAATGGATTGTAGCTGTTGTCGATACACCATTTATTTATCTAAGCAGAATTATTAAAAAGAAATATTTGGACTAGACCATTATATAAATTTAACCCAGCCATCCTTTCTTCAATTTTCTAAAACTATCATTATTTATAGAACTCCTGATCTTTTCCATCAGCCTTAACATAAAGTTCATATTATGCAGAGAAGCCAGCCTAAAATAAGTCAACTCGCCTGCCTTAAATAAATGTTTCAAATATGCTCTTGAATAGTTCTTACAAGTATAACAATCACAATCCTTATCAATCGGTTTTTTATCTTCTGTAAATTGTGCATTACCTATATTCAATCTAAATTTATTCTTAACATTTCCTCCTGCCGAAGGTGTGATATAACAACAGCCTCTTCTAGCCCATCTTGTTGGAGCTACACAATCAAACATATCTATCCCTCTTTCAACTGCATTAAATATGTCTTCAACAGCACCTATGCCCAAAAGATGTCTTGGTTTGTTTTTAGGCAATAAGGATAATGTCCAGTCTAATATGTTATGCATATCTTCTTTTGTCTTGCCTAACGAACCACCTATACCAAACCCATCAAAAGGTAGTTTACCTATAAACTTAGCACTCTTTATCCTTAAATCTTTATATGCACCGCCCTGCACAATACCAAAAAGTGCTTGTTTTTTATCATAATGATCTAAACATTCCTGAGCCCACCGGTGAGTCCTTTCTAAAGCTTTTTTAGTATATGATTTATTTGACAAAGGAGAAGTGCATTCATCAAATGCAAAGATTATATCTACACCTAAATCAGATTGGATTTGCATAGATTTTTTTGGATTAAGAAATATTTTATCTCCGTTTATATGGCTTTTGAACCTCACTCCCAAATCATCGATTGTTGCCCATTTATCCCTGCTTTCTGTTTTTTTGACACCTTCTGGAAAATAAGCTATCTTTCCGATATTATGCTCCATACCGTATCCTAGACTAAAAGCCTGAAAACCACCTGAGTCAGTGATGATAGGCTTATCCCAACTCATAAATTTATGTAGCCCTCCTAATTTTTTTATCAGCTTTTCTCCAGGTCTTAAATGAAGATGATAAGTATTTGCAAGAAGTATCTCTGCCCCCATATCATCCATATCTTTTTGATCTAATGACTTGACTGTAGCTAAAGTTGCAACAGGGGTAAATGCCGGTGTGTTAAAACTACCATGTTCTGTTTTAACCCTGCCCAACCTTATCTTCCCAGATTCTTTTATCAATTTGAATTCCATATTCATAAAAAATAATAATTAGAATTTAAATGTATTTATTTTGATAAGATTTATAAAAAGAACGAAAATTTTTATCATAATGTTAAAGCTTATTATCGTAAGACATGGAGTAACAGAATGGAACAAAGAAGGTAGATTGCAAGGTAAGAAAGATATCCCATTATCAAAAGAAGGCGAAGAACAAGCAGATAAGCTAGCAAAAAGATTAAAAGATGAAAAGATTGACATAATATATTCCAGTCCCTTAAAAAGAGCGTACAAGACTGCTGAGACAATAAACAGATACCATAAATTAGAGATAAAAACAGAAGAAGGGTTAAAAGAGATAAGTTATGGTATATTTGACGGTATCTCTAAAGAAGAAAGGGAAAAAGACGATAATTTAAAGAAAATTTGGGCAGAGAGAAAAAAAGATCTGCTAAATAATAAGTTTGAAGGAGGCGAAAGCTTTGCTGATTTATTAAAAAGAGTTGAAAGATCAT
Source organism: Nanobdellota archaeon (assembly GCA_043826105.1). Lineage (GTDB taxonomy): Archaea > Nanobdellota > Nanobdellia > Woesearchaeales > DATDXC01 > JBDRQV01. The sequence continues at coordinate 7,754 of JBDRQV010000099.1, forward strand.
TAAAAAAAATATTAGATAATGATAAAAAAACGATACTGGTCGTATGTCACGGACAAACTAAAAGAGCTTTAGTCAAATTGTTGACTAATATGTCGATTGAAGAGATACATATGCAGCGATTCAAAACAACTGCAGTCTCTATCTTTGAAATTGACAAAAAAGAAGCTAAAACAATACTGATCAATTGTGCCAAACATTTAGAATGATCATTTCTTGTTTATATCATATAATAATTCTTCCAGTTTCTTTAGGTTCCATTTGATAGAATCAGATTTTCTTCTCAATTCAGAATTTCTTAGATTAAACTTGAGGAACTCACCAAAAACTTCCTCTACAAATAGTTTTATCTCTTCAACTTCTTTTGGTTCCTTATTAGCTATTGTAACTGCTTTTCTCGTTACTTCACCAGTAAGGTCTGAAATACCCATTAGATAATCCTCTTCAGAAACACTTAGAGAAGATATAGCTGGAATTTCTTTACTCTTGATAAAACTATGATAAGATAATGCTTCTACATATTCCTGACAAGCCTCTGAATAGCTGCCCTCATATAACAATCGTTTATTAGCAGATGTGATCTTATCCAAAGCTGATTTTTCTTTCTTGACCTGCTTAAGCAAAGAATCTGCTTCCTGCATATCTTTCCTATGCATAGAGTAGATTAACTGCTTTGAAATCTTTAGGACATCCCTTGCTTTCTTGATCAACTCTTCCCTTTTCTTATCATAATCTTCAAGGTGTGATCTGATTTTATCAAAGTCAGTTTTATTTATCATTTTCAATATGAATATTGTAGACTATATTTAAATCTTTCCACATACCTCATCATTTGATGTGAGGTTGTTTGATATAAACAAAGCGAAAGCTTTATATATAAATAATTCTAAAGTTAAGATAAATGGTATCAGCATTTAGAGGAGTAATAGAATTTTTTGGAGAAATAGGATTATATGATGTAGTACTGCCGTTTCTGCTTGTATTCACAATAGTATTTGCTATCTTCGAAAAGACTAGGATATTAGGTACAGAAGAGATAGATGGCAAGATGTACCCTAGGAAAAATCTGAATGCTATGGTTGGATTTGTAATAGCCTTCTTTGTTATTGCTTCAGCAGAACTTGTCGAGATAATAACAAAAGTATCCAGCAATGTAGTAATATTATTGATGGCTTCTGTATTATTCTTATTATTAGTAGGATCATTCATGAAAGAAGATAAAGAAGGATTCTGGTTACAAGAAAGAAGCTGGCAGATATTCTTTATGGTGATCATGTTCATAGGCATATTATTGATATTCCTGGATGCATTAAATTGGTTAGATGTTCTCTGGGGCTGGATGGCTAGAGGAACAGGTGGAAATGCCATTGGAGCCATAATATTACTTATTATAATCATATTTTTTATGTGGTATGTTGTTAAAGAACCTGAAACTAAAAAGTCTTCAGGAAAAAACGAATGAGGTGTAAAAAATGGCATCAAGCGCATATAGACTTGAAGGTTTTGTTAAAATAATGGACTCTTGGGGTTTGACAGATATATTGCTACCATTCTTATTGATTTTTGCAATAGTATTTGCTATTCTCCAAAAGACCAAAATATTAGGAGAGAAAAAAAATATTAATGTTATTGTTGCATTAGTGATGGGTTTACTAGTTGTAGTCCCACACGTAACTGGCATATATCCTGCCGGATTTGACGCAGTAAACATCATAAACGCTGCGTTACCAAGCGTATCGATAGTGTTAGTTGCTGTAGTTATGCTTTTGATATTGATAGGCATAATGGGTGCTGATGCTACTATGCTAGGATTAGCAGCACCTACTTGGGTTGCTGTGATATCAATAGGATTTATAATCTTCATCTTTGGCGGAGCTGCTGGATGGTGGGGAGGATATTCCTGGATTGAAGCATTTTTTGGTTCAGATGCAATGGCAATAATAGTGATGCTATTAGTGTTCGGAATAATAATATCTTTCATCACAGGAGAAGGAGCCGGAGACGATATGTCTGCACTAAAACAAGTTGGGATCAACTTCCCAAAACTGTTTGGTGGCGGCAAAGGCAAATAAGCCAGAGAGGTTTTAAAAAACAATGGCTACATTCCTGGATGTGAGTGGATTAGAACATTTTGCATCCTTTTTTGTTTTTCTTTTTGTTTGGTTAGTTGTTTATTCATTATTGCAATATACTAAAGTTCTTGGTGAAAATCAAGGAGTCAATATAATAGTTGGATTATTGATAGGATTATTTGTATTGTTCTCACCACTAGCGACAGGCATTGTACAAAATATAGCACCGTGGTTTGCCGTACTTTTTATCTTTGCCATATTTGCTGTAGCTGGTATGAGGGTTATGGGCGCTACAGATGCAGACATTGCTGGAGCAGGCCAATTGAAACTTCTCCTAGGGATTCTTGCTGTAATAGTGATATTTGTAGGGGCATTAAGCTATATCAGGGGAGAGGTTAGTGTACCTGGAGACAACGAAACCAGCGTAGATTATTCGAGGCCTTCTGCAGTCATATTCCATCCAAATATTTTAGGAGTAATATTTATTGGACTAGTAGCTACATTCACAATAGCATTACTAGCATCAAGAAGAACTTAGCTAAATAAATTAAAGATTGATCTCTATATCTATTTTTTTATTGGTGTTAAAGGTAATCCTCTGGTTATCCTTGAAAGCTTGTTCACATTCTCTGTAAATGTTGGCAATACTTTCTGGAATACCTTCTCCATAGCCTTTATCTCTGTACCTACTTCAACCAGATTCTTATCATATTCAGAAATCTTACCTAATATACCTTTATGTAATGAGTCAAAATTAGTCTTAAGATTTTCTATATCTTGCTGCATTCTTGCCAATACATTTTCAGTCTTATTTTTCCATTCTATCATCTTATTGATATCTTTTAATAGTTCATTCCACTTTTCATCTATGATCGCTTCAGCAATCTCCTCTATCTTCTCTTTATCTATCGGTTCTTCCCTCATAGGAGGAGAAGGCATCTGTTGTGGTTGTGCATAACCCTGCTGATCATATCCTTGATAGCCTTGCTGGTTATAACCTTGTTGAGGATAGCCTTGTTGTTGCATCTGTGGCTGAAAAGATTGATTAGGAAGAGGAGGCATACCCTGCTGAGATAGTGCTGCAGCTGACTCATCTTTCTTTATAGTGAATAATGCCATAATTTTACACCTCTCTTTTTAAATTAGCTTATAATGTATTTAAAGTTTTCTATTTAGATGCAGATCTAATTCTTCTAGATATAGCTTCATCGACCAATTCTTCAACTTCATGATGAGTTACGAAATTAACCGGCTCCCACATATCCAGATACTTTTTCAATATGTTTAATTCTTCCTTTTTAGCAGACATCTGCAATTCCTTGATAAGCATCAGCATCCTTTCCTTGAGCTCATTATTCTCTTTTTTCAGTTCATTTATGTCAGATATGATAGTTTTTACCTCATCTAATACCTGTTTATGCCTGCTGATCATATTCTGCTCAACAGTTTCCATCCTATTTTGAAGAGAAGTATTCTTTTCTTCAAGAATTCTAAGCCTTCTTCTAAGATTAGTTATATCTTCAGAATAATCGATAGCTGGTAATGGAGTATCATGTTTAAAAAGACCACCCTTATGTTCATGTTCTCCAGTATTAGGTTTACCAAAAGTTATAACTCCCGCCATATCATCAATATTATATTAAGTGATATTAAAATGTTGTGGTTTAAAAGAAGTTTTTTAAATAAATGATGATTTTAGTATTTAAGAGGTGGTACCTCTGAGATTTCTCAGGGTGATTTGATATGAAGATAGTCGAACAGATTGGTAAATATAGATTAGGTATGGATTTACATAGTCAATCCCAACATTCTTTTGTATGTTTAGAGGATTCAACAAGACCAAGAATAATAAAAGGATACTATGATATTACATCTGGATGGATGGATTATCCTCACATGTGTGAGTTCATGGGTTTAGAGATTAGCCTTAAACCTACTGCTGAATCTCGTTTTGAAAGAGATATATCTGCATTAAGACATATAGCACAACACGAACCCACTAGGAGAAGTGCACCAGAATTATTACATACTGGAATAGAAGAAACAGACTACTTAAAAAGACAGGGAATATCTAAGCTGCATTATGCTGTCATGGAACATATAGACGGAGAAAATCTTTTTCAAAATCTCCCGATATGGTTGAATACTTTTGCTGGAATGCCTGTAGACGGCTGTTTTAATCTAGTTATGCCAACTCCATATGATTTAAGTAAAGAAAGATATCTTAAGGAAACAATAGCATTGATAGATGTTATAGGTATGGTTAAAGAGTTCCACAATATTGGTTTGACATGGGGAGACATAAAACCAGGCAACATATTATTGAAAGCAAGAGATCCAAAAGCCATTGATTTTGAATACTCCAACATTAAAGGATTTGAGTACAAAAGCAGATTTGCTGCCGGTCAAACCCCCTATTACAGTGAAACATGCCCTACTACTAGGGAACCTGCAAACACTAGTTATGATTTATACTCGATAGGGTGTTTGATAGATGATTTATTTCCATTTAATGCATCTAGTCAGGATTTAGCTGAGTTTGTACATGGACTGTATAGGTATTTAGATTTTTTTAATGGTCCTGTGGGGATAGCAAATAGAAACGAAATTATATCATTAGCCCATAATCATCCTGATGAATTTAAAAATATTATCAGAAAAGAGCCAGAAAAAGGATTATGGCTATTACAACAATATGATAATATGAGTGGAAATAAACTTATTGATTTTGGAATAAGAGATATAAACCAAGCATCAATAGAAAGAGATAAGAGATATTTCCTGATGCAGCACTATTTACAAACACCATTATTTGAAGCTCTTAATCAGATTATCAGATCAGCACCCATAATAGAGATACAGAATCTAGGTAAAAGTATTGTAACAACAGTTGCAGAAAAAAGAATGTCTGCATCTGAATTACATGATAAACTGATCC
>JBDRQV010000100.1:0-2778 GCA_043826105.1 Nanobdellota archaeon
ACTTTCTATGTCTCCACTTCCAAGTGACGGAAAACTTTAAATACTTTGAATGTGTGTGGATATTAAGGAAAATGACAGAAAGAAAAGGAAGATTTGGATTGAAAGAGATTGTTTTAGGTGTGACTTTAGCGGTTGGTTTACCGATGGTGATGGGGGGGTGTGCTTCGACGGGAAGAGGAAATTATACAAATTTTAATAGGAATGAACCAGCAATGTCTACATTATATAAGAAATCTCATTTAGCTAGAGATGTAATGGATAAAACCAAATTTTTATGGTCTGATAAAGTTAAGCAAGATATGGAGAATTATCAAAAGAATGAAAAGAGAGATGTTAATAGACTTCCAGAAAATGTAACTTACCAAGATGGGACATATCAACCTGCTCTTGGATATAGATGGTTAACAAAAGATTCAAATGATTATCGGGTAGTTCCTAAAAAAACCGAACAGATGATGAATATTGGGGGAGAAGGATATAGGTTTACCTACGATGCAGAAGGGAATCTTATAAACGTAGAATAAATAATGGTTAGTCTTGAAAAAACATTATAGCTTATTGATGAAATATTTATAAATGACACTTAACTAATTCTTTTATGAAAAGAGGACCAATCGCATTAAGTCAAATTATTATTTTAATTATAGGTATCGTTGCTGTTTCTTATGGAATTGGGGGTGAGGTCAAAGTTATTAATGCGTTTGGCTATTGTGGCGATCCTGCTAATGCAATGAGCCTTTTATGTCAAGGAAGAACCACAAACTCAGAGACTCCAGCATATGGTATTTTTGGAGGAGGGGAAAACGTAGATAATTGGGATTTTAAGAAAGATGCCACGGGTGGAGCAACAGAATCTGAATCAGCCTTTCCTAAGTTTTTTGGAGTGAAGACAGGGGGATATGCTGATGCAGCCCTTACAGGAGTTCAATGGGCATTTCTCGTATGGGGAGTTATTCAAACTGTTGGAGGAATGTTTGGTCTATCTACTAAGACAACAAAAGCCATGGCGAATGCTGCAATGGCAGGGGCTTTTGTGCAACAAGGTTTAGCGACTGCATTAGGAAAGGGAGGCGTATGGTCTGGATGGGAATCAAGTTATCCTAAACTTGCAAAGATAAGTGGAGAGAATCTTGCACTGGGAACAGCATTTGTTGTAACATTTATAGTATTCTACATGACATACAAAGATACAAAAACAGAAATTGTTAAATATGATTGTGAAGCATGGGAGGCGCCGATTGGTGGTGCGAATTGTGAGAAGTGTAATGAACAGGGAGAGGGGCTGGCATGTTCAGAGTATCAGTGTCGGAGTTTGGGGCAGGCGTGTCAGTTGTTGAATCTTGGAACCACCGAGGAGAAATGCACATGGGTAAATAGGCATGATGTTAAATTCCCAATTATACAGCCATGGGAAGATGCGCTTCTTGAAGGTTATGAATATAATCCCGACGGAACTATTAATCCTCCTGACAGGGGTGTTAAGGTCCTTCATTCAGATTCTACAACAGGATGTGTCAAGGCATTCACTCCTTTGACTTTCGGGGTTTTCCTCGACGAGCCTGCACAATGTAAAATTGATTATGAAAGAAAAGCTTCATTTGATGAAATGAGCCACACATTCGGAGGAAGCAATCTGCACAGATATAACCATACACAAGTTATGAGTCTGCCAGGAAAAGATAATCTTAATTCAGAAAATCTGACTCTTCAGAACGACGGTAATTATGAATTATATGTTCGGTGCCAGGATGCCAACGGAAACTACAACACTGCGAACTTTGTTTTCAAATTCTGCGTCGAGAAAGGACCAGACACAACACCGCCGTTGATTGTGACAACCAACCTATTGAACAACATGCCTGTTGCTTACAACAAAACAGAAATTGATTTAGAGACTTATACGAATGAGCCGGCAGATTGCAAGTGGAGCAAGTTAGACAAGAGTTACGACGACATGGAAAACAGCATGACATGTTCATCAAGCATAATGGAAATGAATGCACAAATGCTCTACAAGTGCTCAACAACTTTAGTCGGAATAAAAAACAATCAGAAAAATGATTTCTATTTCAGATGCAAAGATAAACCATTAGCAGGCGAAGACAGAAATGTTAATGCAGAATCTTACAAGTTCACTTTAATCGGAACCCAACCTTTGGTTATTACAGACGTTGAACCATATGAAGAGATTGTTAAAGATTCAACAGAAATAGTAAAAGTAACTTTGGGAGTTGAGACTTCTGCGGGCTACAACGAAGGGGAGGCAACATGCTACTACAGCGACACTGGCGACGACAATGATTATGTAATGTTCTTCTACGAATCAGGAATGGACAATATTAATTACAAACACACTCAGGACTTATATCTCCCAGAAGGAGACTACGAGTATTTCATAAAGTGCATTGATTTAGGGGGCAACACTGATATTGTGGCAACATATTTCATAGTTGAGTCTGACTCTGAAGCTCCGATAATAGTGCGGGCATACCACGAAGAAAGCTATTTGAAACTAATCACAGACGAGGAAGCAGAGTGCGTTTATGATTCCTTGAACTGCAACTACTTGTTCGACGACGGAATCAAACTAACAGAAATAGATGAAGTCAACCATTTCACAGATTGGGACACCAAGATAAACTTCTATGTTAAGTGCAGAGACATCTACGGAACCCAGCCAAACCCTGACGAGTGCAGCATGGTTGTGAGACCTTTTGAGATTTGAAAAAGAGATGAAAAATTCATTTATTAAAAACAAAAATTTTCTCAACCTTAATC
>JBDRQV010000101.1:0-4509 GCA_043826105.1 Nanobdellota archaeon
AACTAATGATGCTTGTTCAGCTCCATCAGGATTTGTAGCTGATCATACTGATTGTGATGATACAAGTTCTGCTGTAAATCCAAATAAAGCAGAAGTATGCAATTCAGTAGATGATAATTGCGATGGAAGCATCGATGAAGAGCTGTCTGCTGAAACAACATGTGGTATTGGAGCATGCAGCAGTATTGGGATGTTACAATGTTTAGATGGGGATGAAGTAGATGGATGTGTTCCTTTAGAGCCCTTTATAGAAGTATGTAACAATATAGATGATGATTGCAATGGAGAAACAGATGAAGCGGCTACAGATTGTACTATCTATTATAGGGATGAAGATAGAGATGGTTATGGCGTTACATCAGATTTTAGTTGTATATGTGAGCCTTTAGGAGTTTATGATACTCAGTTGGGTGGTGATGGTGATGATACAGATGCTCAAGTTAATCTGATTAATGTTAAAGACCCCACTAAATATGATGATAAAGAGGTATTTTTGATTTCTGATAGTGATTGGAGAGATATAATGTCATTGGTTCCAGTTACCACATGGACAATAAATGCGGATCAAGAATGTCCTTCCTCAATGAATGAGTTATCTTCTGAGTATATCAATAATCCAAATAAGAAAGTTTGTGGGTATCCTACATTGATATATCATGAGGAGGATAATAATTTTGATCTGGATTCAATAATCTATTTTATGCAGAATTATGGTGTGAATAAAGCAACAATAATCTCAGATAATTTTGAATCAAATTGTGAGGATTTGATTGATAATGATGGAGACGGCCTTATAGATCTTTCAGTAGTTGATGCCGAGGGTAATGTTATTACTCAAGGGGATTCTGATTGTAGCATATTACAGATTTTGGAATTAAATTCTGAGTCTTATGGGGAGGGGGGTGGTGATTTATCATCTGATCAGATTAATTTAATATCAGTAAATGATTACTTATCTTATTGGGAAGATTATTCTACTGTTGTTTATGTTGAGAATAATTATGAATCTGTTTTATTAGCATCTACTTATGCTTCTTTGATTAATGTTCCTTTAATCATCGATGGAATGGAATATGGGAATGCTTTGGGAGGAAAATCTATTATCTGTATCGGGGATTCTAATCCTAGTGGTGTTGAATGTTCAGAACTTGATAGTTTTGATGAGAATAATGATAATGTTTATCAGCTAGAAGAACTTAGAGAGAGATATACGGCTGAGACCATGACTGATAAGTTAGTACTAGTTAGTCCTGGAGATTTATTAGATTATGTTAATGGAGAATTGATTACAGAGAAGAGTGGGACTTTAAATAAGCTATATGCAGGTACATCCTTAGCTTCTCCATTTCTTGCAGCAGGAAAACACGAATTAATAATCTCTACAAATGAACATGAGAAAGGGGCAATTGATTCTTTTGTTGAGACTTTTTTAGATAATAATCAGGAAATATTAGATAATGCTTATGGGCCTACAACGCAACCATTTTGCCATACTTCTTTTAATCCTATCCAAGGTTATAATCCTACAAACTATCATTATTTGAACTTAGACAGTGGTACTGGAGGTATGATACCTTCTGATTGTTATGATGGTGATAATTATATAACTGATTTAGATAATGGTTTAATTTTATTTTTTAAGTACAATGAAAGACATCTTCAATTATTTGATTTGGATGCCGGTAACTTTCTACCCTCATTGTATGAAGATATAGGGGCTATGATTTCTCCTATAAAATTTGATAATGAGATAATCTATTCTGCTATATTGTCAAATCCATTTAGGCAGGGATTTTTTGGGTATGATCTTAATACTGGAGAACAAAGAACGTTAATATTAGATCATTTTAGTTGGAAATTAAAGGATTTTGATGGGAATAATCTAGTTTATTTAGATGATAATTATGGTTTATGGCTTTATAAAATGGATGCCTCTGAGGTAATACAACTACCAGAAAGAGCATATTATTATGATAACATACAGATAGTTGATGATACAGTATATTGGAGATATGGTTATCCATCATCTCAACTACATAGCTATTCTATTTCTGGAGGGAATCATGAGATACTTACATTTGATACAGTTTCCTCTTTTTATATTGATGGCGATAATATTGTCTATACGAACATATATCATAACTTAATTTTGTATAATTTTCAAACACAAGAAAAACAAGAACTTCATCCACTAGGATATAATCCAAGAATATCTGGTAATATAATCATCTTTGATGATGGCTCTGATGTTTATATGTGCGATTTAACTTTAAATGGCCATATTGGGGGTTGTTTAGAAAATGATGAAAAGACTTTATTAGCTGAAAATGCTGAGGCTAAGGAATTGTCTGATGAATATGCTGTATGGAAGCTCAGGGATCCTCTATCATATGAAATCAAGGGTTATCTAACAATTCTTGCTTCGCCTTTATCAATAGTAAATAAGGAATATGTGTCTGATTCTTTTAGTGATTCATTAGATCAAACCCATTATGCAGATTTGAATCATGATTTTTATCCAGATATGGCTGTTGGCAGGATAACCGGAATGACACTTTCAGATGTCTCTTCGAATATTGCTAGGAGCCTATTCTATGATCATTTTATGAAAACGAATAATATCAGGTTTATTGCGAGCTCATCTTCATTGGAAACTAGATGGGCAACTGAATTTGCACAGCGTTTCTCAGAAATCAGTTACAATTCTCAGAGCATTACTGATGAAGAAGTTTATCATTCCTTTGATGATTATGATTATGCGGATCAAGATACCATACTCTATATGGATCATGGGAGTGATACATGGGCAGGAGTGAACTCTTTAACCTTAAAGAATTATTGGGCTAAGTTCGGGATAACCAATCAACCTTTCTTTCCTATAGTTCAGAATACTCTTTTATTAAGCGAAGCATGTTTAACTTGTTCAAGAGAGTATGAATTTTCTTATTGTTATTCAGTAATTAGGAATGGTGCTATTGCACATATAGGGGCAGTTTCACAAAGTAATGGTGTTGATGATAATTGGAGGGATACTCTTAATAACCTATATTATTCGGATCTTCCTCTTGGTCAAGCATTTGCATTGGATTATGCAGATGTCAACACATTCACAGATAACCTTATAGGTGATCCAACATTAAAATTAAATCCGCCTTATCTCTTAAGTGAACCATTACTTTGGGAGGGAGATATATGAGATATACAACTTTATTAGTAATATTATTGATGTTAGCTAATATAACTTATGCTCTTGAAGCAGATATAACTATAAATGATAAATTTGGTGTAGGTGATGAAATAAAATTTGATTATACTATAACTTCTGATCAAAATATTAATGTAACTATTATCCCAAAAATTATTTGTCCATCTTTGCCTGTTGCAGAGGATATTGAGCAAAGAATCGAAGTTAAGGGGGGTATTCTCTATAAGGATGAATATAACTCTGCTAGTGTTAAAGAATATTTTCAACCTCAAACCTGCAAAGCAAAGATAATTATAATCAATCCATATTATTTTGAGGTTGAAAAAGAATTCAAAATTGAAACTAAACCCAGCTTTAATCTAGAGTTTAATACTTGTAAGGATAAATCATGTACAATACCTTCAAATATATTCCTTCAAAATGAAAATATATATTTTAATCTAAATATGGATGTTGAAAATCCTGTATTTAATGCCAGGTTAACTTATCCAGATGGAACAACGGAAGGGATAAGCAGAACCGATTCTATCAAAGCAGACCAATTAGGCAAGTATTCAATAGAATTATTAGCTTCAAAAGAAGGATATCAAGATATTTCCCAGAAATTGGAATTTGAGGTGGTAGGTACTGCTCCAAATGTCAGATCAGCCTCTAATTGTAATGTTAATGGAGTATGTGATAATACTGAAACTCCTAAAGATTGTCCTCAGGATTGTATACAAAAGATAGGGGATAAACAGATATACTCCTCTGTTTCAATAGGTCTAATAGTTGGTTTATTGGTGCTGATTATTATTATATTTGTAATATATTTGCGTAAAAAGAAATAAGTTTAAACCAAACCTTTAAATATAAATTAGTGATTACATAGTTAAAATGATGGTAAATAGTGTTTGTTGTTGTTAGAATTCTCATCGTTATAGCTTTTAAACTCATAAGGGAGCGTGGCCAAGTGGCTAAGGCGAGTGGCTGCAACCCACTTATTCCTGGGTTCAAGTTGGAACATGATTCATGGTCCATGAAAATCCCAGCGTTCCCTCTTTTTTTTAAAAATATTTTTATACTATAAAAAAAAAATCAATAGGAGGCACTCAAAATGTATAAAAACATCTTAGAAACAATCGGAAATACGCCTATGGTCAGGATCAATAGGTTAAATAAGAATAAAAAAGTTGAAATCTATGCTAAATTAGATAAGTTTAATCCAAGTGGATCTGTAAAGGACAGGATAGCTTTAGCTATGATAGATGCAGCTGAAAGATCTGGAGAATTAAATAAAGATAAGATAATCTTAGAACCTACAT
>JBDRQV010000102.1:0-3723 GCA_043826105.1 Nanobdellota archaeon
CTTATATTTCCAGTTGTTTTTGGAACTTCTACTTATTCTTAAACATCTTCAATTACATCTTTTGGTTATTCTGCCATTTTTTTCTAACCTTCTACTATTATAGAGGAATATCAGAAATATTTCCTCATTCCCCCAAAGACATTATCTATGGGTTCATTAATCACAGGTAATCATAAAGAATCTATATCTTGTTTTTAAATGTTTTGCTTTTTAACAACTACCAGTTTAACTTATATATTATATAATTTATATAATCAACCAAAAGATTTAAAAAGTAAATTATATCTCTAGTCATTAAAAGAGGCATACCCGTATAACAAAAGTAAAGATAACCTCTTTACTTTTTCTTTTGATCATTATCATGAAAAAAACAGATTTAGATGATATAGTGGAAAAAAGTGCTTTAACTAGGTTTAAGGCTAGTGTAAGATCCATAGCTGCCAAGCCAGTTTCTGAAGCATGGCATGACACGATAGATTTTTTCAAAAGCTCCAAGGGCAGGTACATGCTCGAAGGATTTGGAGTAGGTGTACTTTTACCAGTGATGGGGACAATCGGCTTAACAGCAGATTCAGATAATTCAATAATCAAACAATTCTCCGAGAACTATCGTTTTGTAGTTCCTTTTTTAACAGGTATTGCAGGAGCAGCAGCAGGATTTTTTCACGGAAAAAGGGAAGAAAATGCACATACAGCCCATACAGCTCTTGAATCATCTTTAGATGGTTTTATCATAGCTAACAATAAAGGAAATATCAAATATGTTAATCCAGCAACAGCCCGGATGTGGGGACATGATTCTCCTTCAGACATGATTGGCACATCTATCTTAGATTACTGGGCAAATGGCAGCAGAAAAGAAGCAGAAAAGATAATGGGTAATTTAAGAGATATAGGCACATACGCAGGTGAATTGACCGCTGCAAGAAAAGATGGTTCCACATTTACTGTCCAATATAACTTTGCACAGACAAAAAGCGGAATTGTAGGTTCTTTTTTTGACATTACTAAAAGAAAAAAAGCAGAATCTATCCTTCAAGAAAGAGCTACATCCTATCGTAATTATGTAGAATCACTCCCATATGCATTTTATGTCGTTGACAAAGATCTAAACTACAGGTTTTCAAACACCCAATACAAAGAGAGAAGAGACCTAAGTCCAGATGAAGACATCGCAGGCAGAAATTATGCAGAATTCCATACTGAAGCTCAAACAGAAGAATTCAAAGCTTATGTTGAAACCGTCTTTAAGACAGGCAAACCTTTGATGTATCAGCACAAGACAGAAAAAAGAGAGAGTACATATTCAGATGAAAAGACTTTCCATCGGAGATTAGCTCCTATGAAGGATCCAAAGACCGGAGAAGTTATTGCTGTAACTGTTTCCCCAGTAAACTTAGCAGAGATAATAGCTAATGGAGATACCCTAACAGTAGATGGTAAGAAGTTATACTCTGCATGTGCTAATTGTAGTAGCATAAGGGACAATGACGGCAATTGGAGACCAGGTCTGGAATATCTATCTAAAGAACTCCAAATAGCAATCAGCCACGGTGTATGTGATAAATGTCTGCCTATATTATATCCCGAATATGCAGCAACTAAAAAATAACCAGTTAAGAAGTAATCACTTTCCTTTCTGATATTCTTTGATAGCATCCATAAATTCTGTCTTGTCAAAGTCTGGCCACAATTTAGAGGTAAAATAGATCTGGCTCTTAGGGCTGTCCCACAGCATAAGTCCGCCTGTTGCTTTGACAGGACCATTGACTATGATAAGATCAGGAGGCAAAAAATAAGAGCTATACACATTCTCTTTTATCAGCTCTTTATTGACAGCTTCAACATCCAGCTTATCTGCTTTGATCTGCCTGGCTATAAGCTTGACAGCATCTACAATCTCTTCTTGTCCAGAATAATTTATGCAGAAGTTCATAAAAAAATTATCATAATCTTTAGTTACCTCAACAGACTTCTTGATAGAATCAACAACTCTGCCGGGAAGGTCATACCATTTGCCAAAAACACTTATCTTTACTTGTTTCTTATGTACAAACTCTCTCTGAGAAAGATCTTCAAAAAAATCTTTTAAAGAATCCATAAGGATAGAAAATTGTTCAAGATCCTTCATGTCTGTTGATAACAGATAGAATGTAACGATGGGTATGTCAAGCCTGATAGCAGAAAGCATCGTGCTTCTGATTATAGTGTAGCTTTTCTCATAAGCTTCTTCTTTAGGGATCTTATGCTTTCTTGCCCATACACCTTTGCCTGCAGTTACAACTGCAATATGTTTTGGAAGCCTCAGTCTGATAAATCCTTCTTTCTTCTCTTTCCTTACCAGTTCCCTGAATTTCTCCATAATTTTCTTGTCGAATTCCATTTTTTAACTCAATAGTGATAAGATAGGAATGTTTATAAATTTTCTCGTTTTAAATATCAATAGATGGAGATAACTATACTGATTGTAACTCTTATAGGCCTGATAATAGGTTCTTATACTGATTTCAAGACAAGGGAAGTACCAGATTGGGTAAACTTTGGCCTGATCGCTTTGGGCTTTACCATAAGCCTTTTACTATCGATAATATCTACGGATTGGAATTATATGATAAATAGTGTTGCTGGTTTTTTACTCTGTTTCATTATCGGTGCTGTAATGTTTTATACAGGTCAGTGGGGAGGAGGAGACTCAAAGATGATCATGGCTTTGGGAGCACTTATAGGGATAAACATATTCAACATAGATTATAGAAATTTTTCTTTGATATCTTTCTTAGTGAACATATTGATGGTAGGTGCAGTATATGGCATTGCATGGAGTATAGCACTGACGATCAAGAACAGGAAGAGATTTATGAAAGAGGCTAAAAAAGTTTTTTATAAGAACAAGGTGCTTAACATATGCATCTCATCCATAACTGCTCTGGTTCTCTTTGTAGCAATTATCACATCAGATTTTTTGGTTAAGATAAACTTATTGATGATATTTATCATACTTCTGCTTTATTTCTTATGGCATATCATCAAGATAATCGAAAATGTATGTATGCTAAAATATGTCTCGCCCGATAAGCTTACAGAAGGAGATTGGATAGCCGAGGATGTTAAGATCAATGGCAAAATTATAACAGGACCAAAAGACTTAGGCATATCAAAAAAACAGATCAATCAGCTGTTAAAATTCTACAGACAAAAAAAGATCAAGAGAATCCTTATCAAAGAAGGGATACCTTTTGTTCCAAGCTTTCTTATAGCATTTATCATGACTTACGCATATGGCAATCTGGTCTTTTTATTGATCTAAGGTATCCTTCTCATGCTTTTTATTAGATAACTATCTTCCCCGCCTATCGATTGTGTTTTCTGCTGAGTGATCTTTTCAGGCCGGCTGGATCCGCCACCAAATCCACCAACATTTGCACATTCTTCTTTAAGCCTAAGTTCAACAGTAGACATCTCTTCTTCTGTCAGCTGTTTTGGTTTCCATTCAAGATTGACACCATCTTTTTCATGCCTGGGGATAACATTGATCATAAAATGAGCTACTTTTTGTTCAGCAGCAACACCATTGGTAACAAATATATTTGTGCCTTGTACACCCATCGTATCAAATATAGCCATAGATACTTTATTGCTTATCGAGAATAATTTACCTACCAGCGGATCAGGAAGCTGCTCAAAGATAGGGAAGTGATGTTTGGGCACAACAAAACAATGGCC
>JBDRQV010000103.1:0-4555 GCA_043826105.1 Nanobdellota archaeon
ATAATAAGAAAAATGAAGAATGGGATATAAATAGCGACATAATAAGGGGGTTACCTACAGGTCTTTTGGGTGGATATTCCGCACCCGTAGTAGTGTATAACTTTTCAGGGAATAATAAACTAACACAATTTAATGGTAGACGATATGGGTCCTTTTTTGCATACGAATATAATGGAGACATATGGGTTCAAAATACTAGTTTAATAAATGGTCTGCCAGATGTGGGTGATTATTCCTACCCAACATTAACATATAATTTTAACAATAATAATAAATGGATATTAATCAGCGGTATGTATGACGGAAAATATAGGGGATTTGGATGGGATGGACAACAATGGATTGAAGAAACAGATATAGTAAACGGATTAGGTGATTCAAGTTATGATTCAAAGCCAACAATTGGATTCAATGTTACAGGAAATGATAAATGGACCATTATTGTAGGAAGATCATCTGGTGGTTTAGGATCATATTATGGGTTCCAATGGAATGGGAGCAAATGGATATATAACACATCTATTGTTTCTGGATTATTTGTACCTATGTGGTACCCATCCCCTAGATTAGTATATGATTATCAAGAAAACAAAGGATGGACAATAGTTACAGGGGGAGATGATGGTTACTTCCGATTCTTTGAGTGGAATAAGGATGGATGGAGATTAAACGAAAGTTTAAGCAATGGTCTCACTTCAATTGGAGCATACCAATACTCAGCACCGACTATATTCTATAACTATTACCAATCCAAATGGAATTTGATATCTGGAAGTAAAAATGCTGATATACCATATAATGGTTTTAGTTTTCAATTTCCATTTACTCAAAACAATGAAACAAATATAACAAATATCCCACCTCAAGAAATAAAACCTGATGATAGCTGGACCTTCAGCTGCAGAGCTTATGACGGTAAAGATTATTCAGAATGGATGGACAGTTCTTCAGTAAGAATAAAAAATTCAAGCATTATAGAGATAAACTCTTGCTCAGAACTAAACCAAAGTGGAAAATATTATCATTTAACTCAAGACATAATCAACTCCACTACATCATATTGTATGAATGTAAAAGCAGACAATATAGTCTTAGATTGCTTCGGACATATGATTGATGCCGATGCTTTTAAAGCAAGCCATGGAATTTCAATAAATGGTAGAAGTAATATAACGGTTAAGAATTGTATGATAAGTGAATGGAACTCAGATGGAATTTACCTAGTGTCATCAGCAGATAACATAATTAGGAATATGACATTTACTTCAAATAACAGAGCAATATATATCTATTCATCCTCAAGAGATCTAATTGAAGATATAGATATCAACTCACATAATAATTACGGAATATGGATGAGATACAACTCAAATAATAACATATTCAAAAACATAATATTTGACAACAATTATTTTAACTTTGTCCAGGATAATGTCGAAGGAGAATCATGTAATAACTTATTCATAAATGTTACAGACATAGAAAACAAGCCAATAGTTTACTATAATAACAGCAATGTGAATATTGAAAATCAAGACCTATCTGAAATAATCCTATGTAATGCAAATAACTCAGTTATAAAAAACACTTCTCTTAACGGCCTATTATCCTTATACTCAAGAAATGTAAGTTTGCTCAACCTGACCATCACAAACTTTGGTTGGGAAGGGATAAGGATAGACCATGGTAAAGGACATATACTAAAAGAAATAATGATTAGATCTGAAGCTGACGCTGGATTATACCTAGGCTACACAGAAAACAGCATAATCTCAAACTCAATTATAGAAAATAGTAAAGACGGAATATGGTTGAATAATGCCAATAATAACCTGTTTTATAACAATCTTATCAATAGCAGCACCAATTTTATCGGAATAGCCAATAATACATTGAATACTGACAAAGAGATAGGAAACAATATCTATGGTAATAGCAACTATATAGGCGGAAACTACTGGGCCAAACCTGATGGTACAGGTTATTCTGAAACATGTTCTGACTCAAATAGTGATGGTTTCTGTGATAATCCGTATGAACTGACCCAGAGTAATATAGACAATCTTCCATTAAGCAATAATTTTATTGAATGTGTACCGAATTGGGTCATAAACACAACATGGTCAGAATGTAATTCAACAAATCACCAATATCAATATTACTATGATGGAAATAACTGTAATAAAGAATTGATTCCTCCTGAACCAATAAACCAAACCTGTAACTACTGTGAACCTGGCTGGATAAACATCATTTCAGACTGCAATCAAAACAACCAAATAAATATAAGTTACACATATAACAATACCTGCTGCCATGAAACAGGATTAGATTCAGACTGCATTATACCAGAAAACACTACCATAGAATGTGATTATTGTCAGGAAAACATAGTTGGGCCATACTACACAAATTGGTCAGAATGCAACCAAAACTGTCAACAAACCAGAACAAGATACTACTTAGATCTAAATTATGATTCGTGCTGTAGTAAGACAAACTTAGACTCAGACTGCCATATCTTAAACAACACTTACCAAACTACAGAAGAAACACAAGCATGTGATTATTGCACAAACTGGATTGATGGGCTGATGATCAATCTATATGATGGCTGGAATCTAATATCCTTACCTATAGAATTAGAAGACAAAAAGGTCCAAAGTGCATTTTATTCTATAGACGGAATGTATTCAGATGTATATACCTATAAAAATGGGTGGCATAGATTAGAACAATTATCAAATATTGATAAAAAAGATGGATTGTGGATAAAAAGTAATCTAAATATCATATTAATTATTGATGGAAATGAAATTAAAAATTTGACATTCAACCTGACCAAAGGCTGGAACCTAATCTCTTACCCAACTACTGAAACAAAAAACATAAGCCAATTATTTGAAAATGTAACTGATGAATTTACAAGGATATTATCCTACTCTGACAACAACTGGCTAAGCTACATCCCTTCCAGGCCAGAATCTCTAAACATGTTAAAACAGATGCAACCAGGATATGGCTACTGGATATATGTAAAGAATGATACAACTTGGTTATTTAATAACACATTCACAAAAGTTGTTGAGTGAACCTCTCAATCTTCTCCTTCGTCTTGACCATCTTCTTATTAGCTTCTGAAACAAGAATCCTAAGATAATCATCACTGACAACTATCTTACCATCTTTGATAACAGGAGCACAAACCAGCTCTGTACTTACTATCTCAACCATGATCTTATTACTGATAGTACTTATTCCAGACCTCTTAAAACCTATGTGCTTAGCCATCTCTATCAACTCAGAAGCGCTTTCTAGTGTCCTGCAGCAAACATGAAATATTGCAGATTCCTGCTTAAGATCAACATCTCCATCATCAATCCCGGCCAAACACAACTTAATATCATCAAACCTGACAATATCATGGCTTATAAAAAACCACTCTGCATTATATTTGCGATTTACTTCTAGGTTAGAGATCAGCAATATCCTACCGGCACAGCTGCTGGTCGTATAAAAATCCATTTTAGAATTCAACAGATCGACCAAAAGCTTTATACCGTGGTCAATTGACTGCTTCTTAGACTTATCCTGTTTAGATAATGCATTCTCTTTATCCTTATCAAATCCCATAACTTAGAAGAATCAAGAAATAAATTTAAAACTTTTCATTATTTAACCTTGATAAACTGCCTCATCCTTGTTACAAAATCAGAAGCATCTTTGTGATATCTATCAAACTCTCTGCCTTTTATCTCAGAGATCTCTCTATGAGTTACCATCTTAGAAAGCTTATAAAAATCACGCATCATGGTTACATATTTCTTCTCCAGCAATTTCTTCTTGACCATCTTCTCTTCCATCATATCTGCAACATGACTAGGTGATGCTGGAACTTCCCCTAAACTCATCAAAGCTGCATGTGCAGAATCAATAACAGCCCAATAAAGATCTATTGTTCCCTGAAGAATATGCCATTTAGAATTATGCAAAGTATTGGGAGCCTTCATAAAATAAGCCCAAATGCTTTCAGGAGATGGCCTTATCCTTCCCCTCCTTAACAAAATCTGCAAAGGCTCAAAAAAACCATTGTCGATTATAGCAAAACCATCCCTTAGTATATTTATACCGATAGGATCACCATTTCTCACATAATCCCAAAAAGAAGTAAACCTTAATGTGGTTATATGCAGCCTTGTAGAGACTTTGACTATTATTTTTTGGACAATTATCCTGTATGCTTCTATCAGATCAGGTGAAAGATGTAAAGATAGATCATCAATAACGATCAATAGGTCAATATCAGAACCATGTGATTCAGTCTTCCTGGCTGCAGACCCAAATATGATTGCACCCTTGATAAACTCACCTACTTCTTTATGGAGCTCTCTGGTAAACGCATAGGCCAGGTCTAAATCTTCCTTCCTATACATATCAATATTAGGATTTGTCTTTTTCTTTATAGCAACTTTCATCTAACCTACCCTTATATCACATATTTATCAAATAGGTTTATAAAAGTTTATAACTATTGCAGAATAGTGCTTTTATTATT
>JBDRQV010000104.1:0-5591 GCA_043826105.1 Nanobdellota archaeon
TGCTAATATTAAATATATTGGGTTGAAAGTTGATTTTTTAGTTTCTGTTGTTATTTTATCTGATTCTTGTAAGTTTGTTGTTTCTTTGCTACTACCTGATACTTTGGTTTGTTCTTGATATTTTTCTATGTTTAATTTTTCTTCTTTAGGTTCAGTTAGGTTAAGGATTAGTTCTCTTTTGCATTTGTCGTCGAATAATATTTCTATTTTGTATAAATTGGGTTCATCACATGAGATTTCAAACCATTCAAATGTAGGATCAAACCTCTCCAATCTTAAAGTTTCATTTTCTTCGATATGTAATCCAGGGGGCAGTATTAATTTAGAACTTCGATATGGTTCCCAACAATCCCCTGGAGCAGGAAGTTTACTGCAATTATCTGATATCCTTATAGCGTGGAGATTATTACATGTTTCATTATTATATTCATATAATGGATTTATTAAATAATTCTCACAATATGCATTTGCTATATTAATATATAATAGGAGGGTAATTATTGAAATTATCTTTT
This sequence comes from Nanobdellota archaeon, assembly GCA_043826105.1. Taxonomy (GTDB): domain Archaea; phylum Nanobdellota; class Nanobdellia; order Woesearchaeales; family DATDXC01; genus JBDRQV01. The sequence goes on from JBDRQV010000104.1 coordinate 516, forward strand.
TTTTCATTCTACATTCACAATTCTGGTTATAGTCGATGGCCTATCTTGGTCGTATATTCCGGGAATAATGGATATATTATAACTGCCTACTGGCAAACCATCTATTAACCACCAAAAATAAGATGATCCATCTAGTGCTGTATTAGTACTAATATACTGATAAGAAGTTAGATTATTTTCGCTTACATATGCGGAATTAGACCCCTGCCAGTCAGTTACTTTGTACTCATAACTTGTATTGATATTAAGTTTTGTTGGAAAATCATAATAGTTTCTAAGTGTGTTATTATTTTTCATACGGATCGCTATATAGATTGGAGTATCTGCAGATTCGATGGCGTTTGGATAATCGGAAGCATAATCCCAGTCAATTTCTGTATGTTCTTTTAACCACCATATTCTAATTGCTCCTTGTTCTTTATAATTTCCATTTAGGTAAAGTGAGGAAGTATACCAATGATTTTCTTCATTCACATCATTTAATTCAAATTGTATATCGATAGGTGTTGTTTTATTTGATTCAAATAACATGTTTTTACTATTTTTAGTTACTCCATCCAGTCTTGCTTCTACATCCTTTGTTTCATTTAGATTGCCGTTATTTGTTATTTCTCCACTTATATTGAAAGTGTCATAGAAATAATTTGTGCTTGGATATGTGCCACCTGATGTTACATTACATTTATACCCGGTTCTCAAATTTATACATTCCATCGATTCAACAATGATTGAATGATAAGGACTCAAAGCATCATCACTATTGGAAATATTATTATCCAAACCATCGTCATCTTCTGCTCTTATTGCGAACCAGTAGGTCTGATAGTCTGGCATATCTACTGTTCTGGATTCTGGATTACCTCCAGATTGAAGAGAAGACCATCCACTAGTATCATAAGTTGTAGCTGTATCCCAATTACTGTCATTAACTGGAGTTAAAGCATACTTAAGAGTATAAGAACTAACTGAACCAAACATCATGTTATCTCCAGGTGCTGTCCATTGTAATTGTATCTGTTTATCTCCACCACCTGGTGTAGCATTGAGATCTGTAATATTTGCAGGAGGCGTATAATCATATTGGCAGCTACCATCTATGCTATGATCACAGATGATATTAGCATATAGGTAATTATATTCAACTGTTAGATTAGTTATACCTGAGGTGCTGCTTATACCATAACTGTTCTCTGTTATAATGTTATCGGTGATGAGTATATCATCGACAGCATTAAGACCTATGCCTCTATAATTTATTTTAAATTCACTATTGTTGATGAACACACCCTCTCTTCCAACAAATAATGCACCATAACTTCCCATCATCTCTGCTTTTAAGTTAAGTAGCCTGGTCGTGCTGCTGTACCAAACATATATCCCTGTCATGTTATTTCGTATGACATTTACATTAGTAATATCAGTTATACTACAATTTGTCATAGATAATCCATGATATCCAATATTATCGGATAAATTACTGTCTTTAATGAGACTATTGTTACAAAGCTCTAGATACATACCGTTATTTCTGTTTCCATATGCACTAATGTTTTCATATATATTGTTGTGCGATTTCCAGATGCTCAAACCTTGATAAGTCTTGCTTCCGTAACTTATGATATTTCTTAATTGGTTATCAGATGACTGATACATGTAAATTCCGCTTTCATTATTGTTTGCGGTTTGTATACTTGTTATTTGATTATTATCGCTAAATTCTATCCACATACCTGTTCCAGTATCTGATTCAGAGAATTCACAGTTACTAATGTGGTTATCTATCGAATACAACATCACTATACCGTTCATCTTGTTTAATTTTGAGACTACATCATCTAATGTTATATTTAATGTATCATTAAGATAAACGCCCTGATAATGATTCTGTATTGTCAATCCTGATATTGAAACGTTTTGTACACTTTTCAATATTAAACAGCTATTAGAGGTATCTCCATTCAATATAACAGTGGATCTATCCTCACCTATAATCTTAATGTTTGACTTGTTTATATTGACCCATTCATTATAGGTTCCTGCGAATATATAAACAATTTCACCATCTGTTGCGTTATTTACAGCTTCTTGTATAGAAGTATAATTACATCCAGAGCCACATACAGTTATATTCTTAGGCAGGACTGGAGTCTTAATGTATTCAAAACTGATATTATCATAATTAAGACTTAAGCTGTCATTGACAGTTATATTTACACTATAAATGCCAGCATCATCCCCATTTAACATAAAGCTTCCATTGTAAACAGCTTCTAAACCAGTAGTATTTGTAATGTTAACTAAATTTATAGGACTTTCTTCAATAACAGAAGGACCTGTAATAAATGCCTTAACTTCAAATATCTGTCTCATGCTGTTCATATCTTGTACGGTAGCATTTATCTCTATAATTCTAGAGCCAGCCTCATTTATCTGTATTCCTGGATCTACACTTTCATCTACAATGCCTATGTCTAATACAGTAGGAACAGAATTAAGAACATTAGTAGTGATGTTGGATTCAGCTATAACTATACCTACTAAAACTACCATCATCAACAGATAAATTATTTTTCTCATTTTGCGCTTATTGTGAATGTTCCTGAATAGCTTCCAGATAATGTTGAAGCTGGAACAGTAAGTTTGAAATCAACATTAGTCATAGTATTAAGGCCTAAGTTAAGATCATAGGTTGAAGCAATATTGCTCAATACATTAAATCCAGCAGAACCAAACTGATATTCAACATTAGCTACAGTTATTGTTCCAGGACCAGTAAGATCTGTTCCTGAGATGTCTACATCAATAATCACATTTCCAACATTTTTTACAGTAGGATTTCCAGTTCCCATGTTTAAGTCACCATTGAAATAAGCAGACTGTTCTGGATTAACACCAGGGAAATTAATCGAATTAGTGTCTAGTTCAATAGCTTTTAATTCAATATAATTAAATGATTTTTGTTTAATGTCAGAGGATTCTGAATCTGAAGCATTTACATCAATAGTATAGGCATCAGCAGGATCATAATAATACATCTCAAATGTTCCATAGTATTCTGCAGTATCTGCATCAATTATTGTTTTTTGGCTTAAGCTTAAGATACCTCTTGGCGTATCAGCTTTAACAGAAACAATATCAATAGTTCCATCTTCATCACTGACTAAAACTGAGATGTTTACAACTTTATTTCCATTAGCATTAGGAATAACATCTTGATTGTCGTTAATGGTAATGCTATCTATCACAATTGGATTATTAGCGATATTATTGTTAAATATGATATCAGTTTCAGAAGCAGATTTTACCCAATAACCATAGCCTTTTTCTAATATATCTAAAGAGTTTAGGGTAGTATTTCTTCCATTTATATAACTCTGATAAGATCCATCATATCTGTATATAACCTCTAATCCTAATTGATCTGCTGTTTTATTTTCAATGGATGGAAAGCCTATCATGTTCCATCCTTGATCTAGATGTATAATTCCTGTTTCAGGATAATAGCCGTTGATTTCTAATGTGTCAGCAGTGTTCATGTTTATCCAAAAACCCATTGTGTAATTTAGATATAATAGATTAGAATGTGTTAAATCATTTGGATCATAGATGTAATTGCTTCCATTATAGTAGACAACTTTAGAATAATTACCCTCTATCGAACTAAGTACAGAGCTGATGTCTGTATCTAAAGGGTCAAGGGGAATGGAAACAAAGTTCCACCCCTCCCCTAGGCTTATGTCGAAAAAATCTAAAGAATATGATATAGGAGTAAGTATTAAAAGTGAGAGGACTAATACGATCAAATAACCCTTTTTCTTCGACATAAGCCTAACCTTATTTTTTTCTTGTAATAAAATATATTACCAAGCCCATGGTAATTATGATTATTGTAACAATCAATCCAGGCAGTATATTGTTATCCTGTTTTTGTGTTGTTACTTGTGATGATGGCATAGGAGATGATTCAAGTATCCTAAATCCAACACCTTCTTTTTTTTCTAGAATTTCGTCATTAAGCATTACAGTTATGTCAGCCCTATAGTATACATTTTTATCCATGTCAGTGGATTTTAAAGTTACTACATAGTCTTTTTCAGTTCCTGGGCTGATAGCTTCTAAATCTTCTTTTATTATGTTAATGGTTCCTTTTGCGCCCTGTATTATCTCTATCTCAACAGATGGTCCGATCGGAACATTTCCCTGATTTTCAAATCCTATTGTGAATTTTACTAAGTCTCCATATTTTTCATCTTTTGTAAGTATTTTTGAGACTTTACCTTTAATTATCTCTTTGTCTGTTAAAGTGATCATGATATTTGAATTAACACCTGGCAATAGGCCCATTCCGCTTCCTTCTACTTCAGAACTGCCTTTTCCAGCTACTTTGATTACTGCATCATATCCATCTTCAGCATCTTTTGGCGGTTCAATGCTTATGGTTATTTGTTCTGAGCCACCTGCTTCGATATCTACTTCATCAGCTGAAGAGGTTATCCAGTCTTCTCCATCGATCTCGATTGTTGCTGTTATGGGTTCTTCTCCTGGATTCTGGATTGTCAGTGTTTTTTCTGTGATAACACCTTTGAGAGCATCTTCAAACTTTAATGTTGCAGGAGCTACACCCAATCCTGCTCCTAAAACTATAGAACTTAGCATAATCAAAAATAATAAGTAAAAAATTGTTTTTTTCATTTTTATAAAAATAAAATAAAAAAATTAACTGTTTGCAATAGCAGTTATTGTAACAGTTGATGTGTATGTTTCTGGCAATGCTCCTGTTGGGATTGTTAATGAGAAGCTAACGCCTTTTAGGGAGCTTGTTCCTGTAGCTAGATTTAATGCTGTTTCTGTCCTATCTGCATTTGTAAGGGCATAATGTCCTAACATCAATCCAAATTCAGCTGCAGCATTTTCAGCAGCAAAACTATCTACTACATCTCCGTCAAAGTTTGTTGCAGAGATACTAGCATCGATTACAGCGTTTCCCTGGTTTTTAATTGTAGGTGCGCCTGTAGTTCCCATATCTACATCACCAGTTACATTTTTAAGTTGACCAATAGCCATACTACCAAATGC
>JBDRQV010000105.1:0-10118 GCA_043826105.1 Nanobdellota archaeon
GCCAAAAGAGATGGTAAAAGAATCGATTGAAAAAGCCAAAAAAGATAAGAACCTGAAAAAATACATGATAAAGATAAACGAACATCACCATAATAAAAAAGCACTTATTACATTAACAGAAGCCATACAAAAAGCCTATGACGAAGGTATTGATTTAGGCAAGATAATCGTCCATGCACTAAAAAGAGGATGGACAAAAGAAGACTTTGATGAGATCCTACCCAAACTGAACATGATAAGAGAAGACAAATCACTGATCAGGCAATTCTTAAAGGAAATCTAACTCTATTATCATCTTATCCTGAGTAGGATATTCTTCTACAACAGCCAGAACCAGCTCTTTCTTACAAGATAATCCTTTATCATCAACATCCTCAAAGATACATGCATTTACTTTATCCCTTATTTTCTTAACATCTTTAACAGAACATAACAACCTTAACCTGTCTTCATCAACTTCAATATTATTTATCTTAAAATCTGTTTGTATATCTTTTCTTGTTTTATCTAATTTCCCTATATAATAATTTTTTTTATCTTCTGAAATGTTCTTCAATTTTTCAGTATATCCAAATCCGGGCTTCAGATCAGAAAAATAGACAGCGCCCCTGATCAAAGTACCTATTTTAGTAACCTCATCATAATTCTTGGCAACATTTTTGGCTCTTCTTTTTATCCTGTTGCCTAACTGCACCTTATCCTTCAAAGTTGCAGTACAATAATGGACATTCATCTTTATTTTATTCTTAGAGATAAACCTCAACAGATTTAAAGCCAATTCCTGAGAACCTTTAACAGCATAAGAAAGGTCATCCTTCGTCTTAAAACCCATCTCCAATAGTTTATTCACTTTATTATCTGCTATCTCTAATTCATTAAGGTTTAAAAAAATCTTACTTTTTGATTTTTTATTTATTTCATCTAAAAAAAGTATGATCTTCTTCAGACTCATCTCTTTGCCTGGTACAACAGGGATCTCAACACCGACATCCCAATCAAGATTTAAAGCCGTCCCTAATCTTTTCCACAACTTATCATCATCCAGATCAAGATGAAACCTTATCTCATCCAATCCAGCATCATAGATGCCCTTCAAGCTATCTTCATTGACCAGATCTAATGAAGTATAAAGATGGATATGAAAGTTTGGACCAAACTCTTTTTTCAATCCCTTGATATATGATACAGTCCTATCAAGCCTGCATAAAGGATCACCACCTGTAAACCCAGCCCCCTCAGCATCGATAAGCTTTGCCTCTTTAATAGCTTCATCAAAACTCCCTATATTCCATTCATCAGCATAGATAACGTCCTTCCTGAATTTAGCATCAGAAACAGGGCAGTAATAGCAGCATCTAGGACATAACCCAGTGATAAACATCACCATCTTGCTGCCTTTGACACACAACTTACAGCCTTTAGCCAGCTCCCCTATCTTATAAGAATAGTATGGTGTTTTAAGCTTTGTAGTCATCAGGAATAGCCCCATACAAACATTCTAAACAATGGTCTGACATATGTTCAACCTTTAGACCCTTACAATCATGACCTCTCCCTGTAGGCTGATCAAACCTGCTGCAAGCCTTTGCTAAATCACTCGACCTTTCAGCAAAATAATCAGCAACGATTTCCACCATAGTGATCCTATCATGCAGCCTAGCTCTGACTCCAGGCCTGTCTAACCTTAATTCTCCCCTCATAAACAAGAAAAATGCAAATTTATTTTTAAACTTAACTAAATAATATATTAACCACTTTAAAATAGTAAAATAACAGAAATATTTAAAAATACCTACCCAATCTCAAAGCATATGACACTTTGCCAGCTAATTGGAAATATAGACCAATCACAGACAGAAGGAGTATTTGGTATACCAGAAGGGATCATCGAAGGAGATGAAACTATACGAAGATTTGTTGATAGGATAAGTACTCGAAACGGCAGTCCTAAAAATATAGTCATTGACACTGAAAGATATTGTATACCTACTCTTCCTGCAAAGCTTGAATCAGGCACATCTCCATGGCTACCTAAAAGATTAGTCAATTTAGGCATATTAAGAAGAGTAAACGGTGAAAAACCAAAAAGCAAAGGAAATATCGTGTCTGTAGACCCATTATCATTAGCACAGGCGATAAGCTTTGCTTCAGAAACTCCGATTGAAACAATATATCTTTCAAGAGAAGCTGTTAAAGGACGAGCAGAAAATATGGGAACAATAGAAAAGATAGATTTCCTGTTTGAAGTTTATAGTGGTGTCTTCTGGTTTGAAAATTTCAAAAGAAAATTCAGAAGAGACAATCCAGTATGTCCTACTATTCCTAAAGATGCAAGGATAAAGATGAGGGATCTGCAAAAATATGGTCTTGGATTTCCAGATAGAGGTCATTTAAGATTTTTAGATGATGCTGGATTCATCTCGTTTAAAGAGGAAAATTCAGTGCTTAGAGGAGCTAACATTGTAGATAATGATTCATTAGTATATCTATTGTCTAAATTAAGCGGAAAAGAACCGAGTCAGATAGAAGATATGCCAAGAGGTATAAGCAACGAACAATTGGCCCATCTGTTCATTTATCAAAGTATAATCCCATTTATGGAAGAAAGAAAAATATTGCCCAAAGCAAGATACAACCTGAAACAGGGTGCAAGATTAGGCAATGTTAATCCTGTCACGATAAGACGTACAGCTAAAGGCGGATTTGTAAAACAATTCAAAGAAAATGGAGTTTATGTTGTACTTGGCATTGATTTAGCAGAGTATTGTTTAAAAAATAGCAATGGAGAAGGCTACACAGATAGTAAGATAGCCCAAATCTTTGGATTACCTATCGAAGATATAGGCAGACTAGGATTCAAAAAAAATAAGAAAGGAACTTATTGTTGGGCTTACGATATTAATCCGAGATACAAAACCATTGTAGAAAAAGCAAATGAGATCATGACATTACCAAAAAAACATAGGTCATATGCTCTAAGGATAGATGACATTGAAAATGAGAGATATGACAGAAGAAGCTTGTTTATCTCACTCGCCGCTCTGATGGGATATTGTATTGATTATGATCAAAAGATTGAAGAGATGTATTCACATAAGCAGGGAAGAAGAAAGGTTCTCACAACAGAAGGTATGTTAACATTAAAACATTTAAGATTGATGTTCGATCAGGCCGAATTAGTTAAAAAGGAGGGAGAGTTCAGTAAGTTTTGGTATGACCCTAATCCAAAAAGCCGTAGAGGCGAGATGGAACCAAGATTCAATGGAGTCAGTTTCGAACTATTAGGAGATATTGTCACCAATATCTATCGAGAAAGAAAAACATGGAAAAAATAAGATGGCAATATGTGATCTAGTCGATACAACTCAGACAGAAGGAGTATTTGGTATACCAGAAGGAATAAACATTGAAGTAGAATCTGCTGGACATACTCACCCTATTATAATAATTGATGAAACCTACTTTCTTTTCGGGATCAATGGTAGATTAAAGGGATCAAAATATCAAGCTAAAAGATTATTTGATTTAGGTTTATTGAGGAAAAAAGAAGAGGGTGAAAAAGGGAGCATGATTCCATTAGACACTCTTTCATTAGCGCAGATAGTAAGTTTCTGCTATAAACAACCGATAGAAAGAATCCTAAAAACATCACAAGAAGTCAAAGAAATAGCTTCTAAACTGCCGATAAGAAGAAGATTGGATTATCTTTTTAGCGCTTACTATGGAATTAGTTGGTTTGAATCATTCAAGAACAAATTTATGGAGTTAGTAGAAAAACAAGGCATCAACCAAGTACCCGAACATAGAGATATAATCTTAAGAAGAGTAGGAGATTATTTATTTACACCTTACAAAAATGGATATGTCAAACAATTAGAGATAGCTGGTTTCTTAGGACTAAAAAGAGAATTACCTAACAAAAGAGGGGCAAGTTTAGTAGACAATGAATCATTAGCATATCTTATCTGTAAGCTTACTGGATTAGAACCAGAAGTAGTCTATAAAAAAGAGATAAGCGATTTAGAAGCAGCAAGCCTATTCCTGAACCAACATATTATTCCATTTATGCAGACAAGAAAGATAGAACCAAATACTGAATATAATCTTTTAGATGCTGCAGCACTCTCTGGCAAAGGATTGTCATCATTAAAAAAGGATGCATGTAGGGGAGATCTGACTGCAAGAAAAAAAGACGGCATATATGTTTCAACAGGCTTTGATCTATCAGTATATTGTTTAAAAAAAGGATTAGATGTTGGAAGATATAAGGTAATAGTCGACCTTGCAAGGAGCGAATTAAACAAAGAATATGAGATTCAGAACGTGAGACTTCCGGGAGAGACAGAGTTAAGAACATTGTTCCTATCTGCCAATGCTATCGACAATTATTGCAGACTATTTTATCTTGATAAGGAAAAAGTGATTGTAGGAGAAAATGGAGATAAAGGGATAGCACGTGATCACCAGAACCGTATAAAAGAACTCTTCTTAGACGCATACCGTTTAAGAGAAGGAATATATGCCACAAATGCAAAAGTATTACTCAGTGCAGGGATGCCAAGACACACTGTTGTAGAGATAAAGATAGGAAGCAATATAATCCAAAGCATGGACTGCCCCGGCCTTAAATAAAAAACAGTTTCTGACACCTAAACTTTTAACTCCAAAACCCATAGAGACATTTTCTGATATTTAAAATTTTAATTTTAACTCCAAGACTCATAGAAATAATTTATGATAGTTAAAAATTGGTTTAACTCCATAGATTATAAGAATAATTTCTGATAGTTCATCCAGATATTCTTCTCAACCTCAGCCAAATCCATCCCTTTCAGCAAAGCGATCATCTTATAGCTCTCTACAACAAAAGCAGGCTCATTTCTTTTATCTTTAAATGGTGATAAGAAAGGCGCATCTGTCTCGCAAAACAGTTTATTGATATCTATCTCTTTGACCATCTCCTGAAACTGCTGTAATCTTACAACATTAGTAGGGATTGAAAAATAGTAGCCAAGGTCATACGCTCTTTTGACAAGATGCTTTCTTCCTGAAAAGCAATGCATTATGACCTTTTTGACACCTGAAGATTCAAGGATATCAAGAGCATCAGACTCAGCCTTCCTTGAATGTATGATCACTGGCTTATTCAATCTTTTAGCAACATCTAAAACTTTTTCAAAAACCTCTTTCTGCATCTTTTTATCCTTGCCGTTCTTATAATCAAGGCCGCACTCACCTATAGAGATAAATTTCCCTTTATTCTTCCTTAGAAAATCAAGCTCTTCATCGACATCAAACTTATTCTCTTTGCCTTCCTCTCTAGACAGAGCATCTATGGGATAAAGCCCAAAAGACGCTTTGACAATATCATAGTTACCAGCTATATCCATTATCTTCCTGTTTGTAGCTGGATGTACACCAGAAGTAACAATTACTTTCAACCCTGCTTTTTTAGCATTGCTGATCACATCATCTATCCTTTCGATCAGTCCTTCAAAATCCAGATGACAATGCACATCGATGTATAAGCTCATTTTAAGTTATACTCCATCCTGCCTAATCCCAGATCAGCAGCTTCTTTGATATGTCCCAATGGAGATATATTATGTATTTCTTTGAACAGGTCTTTTCCTGCTTTTTTATTTATCATATCTACAGATGCTTTTTCAACTGCAACAATATCTTTACCCATAATTATCCCTATATCACTTAAGACAATTTCAGAGTCAGAAGCACAATCACATAATTTAGTTATCTCCTTTATAACATTGACAAAATAAGCCTTCTTCCCTTTCAACACAGCATATGCACCCTCACTGATAAGCCGATCAAATGAAGCTACCTTGGGTTTTAAGACATCATAAGGGCAAGCGTTGATACATACCCCACAACCCCAGCATCCTGAATAATCAAAAACAGCCTTTCCCTCCTCTAAAGAGATAGTCTGGACAGGACACATCTTTACGCATGTACCACAGCCAACACATTCCTTTGCAAAGACAGGACTACCTCCTTCATGGATATCTGATTTTGATTTGATAGTCATACCTCCCATGCCTAAATTCTTTATAGCTCCGCCAAAACCGCTGCACATATGTCCCTTTACATGGCTCAATACCAAAAGATTATCAGCATCTGATAAAGGCTTACAGACCTGTGCATCTAGATGTTCTGTCTTAACTATAACAAACTCATTAGATATGACAATTGGACAGCCGATAGTTTCTTCACTAAAACCATGCTCCCTAGCTGTGCGATAATATTTCTCAACAGTATTCCTTCCGCCAGGATACATTACCGGACTATCAAAAAGAAACGGATTTAATCCCAGATTCTTAAGAACATCAACAACTTTCTTTACAAGATCAGGTTTTAAATAATGAGTATTGCCCTTTTCGCCCATATGTAATTTAACAGCAACTTTATTGCCTGAGAAATTCTTATTTAGTTCCTCTCCCAAAACATCTTCAAAATTACCATCTTCAAAAAAGACCACATCCTGCATTTTATCAAGATTAATAATAACATTTATAAATGTTATTCTATTCTCAGAGAGTATGGATTCAGTAAGGATGAACGGTGCATAAGATTTCTTACTAGGTGTAGTTCTATGACTAAACAATCATTAAATGGTTACATACCTGATAACTGTATAAATCTGGACCATTTCCCCCATATAAAGGGATTTGACTTTAACCAGAGATTAGACTTTAAGAAATTTATAAAGGCATATTCAAATACTGGATTTCAGGCAACAAACCTTTCAAAAGCCATAGAAGTGATAAAGGTTATGAAAAGAGAGAAAGCAAAGATATTTCTTTCCTACACATCAAATATGGTAAGCTCTGGAGTTAGGGAGATCATCCGTTATTTGACAGAGCACAAATTTGTTGATGTATTGATAACAACAGCTGGTGGTATCGAAGAGGACATAATAAAGTCGATAAAGCCATTTGTAGTTGGCTCATTCGAAGCAGATGAAAAAGAGATGTTCAATAAAGGAATAAATAAGATAGGAAATATATTTGTTACAAATGACCGCTATACTTATTTTGAAAAGCATATGAACAAAGTACTTGAACAAGTCTATGCTGCTCAAAAAGAAAAAGCCAGGCCATTGTGCTGCCATGAGATCATAGAAATAGCAGGAAGATCTATAGAAAACGAAGAATCTATTTTATATTGGGCATCAAAAAATAACATCCCTGTCTTCTGCCCTGCTCTTACTGATGGTGCATTTGGAGATATGATCTACTTTATGAAAAGAAGAAAAAAAGATTTTATGGTAGATATAACTGGAGATATAGAAGAGATAGTTAAGATCGCCTTGAATGCTGACAAGACAGGAGTCATTATATTGGGCGGGGGAGTTTCAAAACACTACACATTAAATGCACAGATATTCAGAGAAGGTGCAGATTTCGCAGTCTACATAAACAGCGGACAAGATTTTGACGGTTCTGATTCTGGTGCCGGCACTGAAGAAGCTGTCACATGGGCAAAGATAAAACCAAATGCTCCAAGAGTAAAAGTCCATGGAGATGCCACCATATTATTCCCATTAGTCATAGCAGGAATCTTATCAGATGAAAACTAAGAAGACAACAAAATAAAACCAAAATAGTAAAGTTTTTATACTAATTCTACCAAAATAACAAAAAAGAGGTGATAGTCAATGATATGCAACGTTGGCAAAACAGACAAAGTTCTAAGAGTGATAATAGCTATTATTGTAACTGCAATAGCAGCTAGTATGAATATAATGTGGCTATATATTGTCGCAGCTTTATTAGTGATTACTGCTGTAACAGGATATTGTGCTTTATATCAGATATTCAAGATAAGCACAGCAGCTAAAAAAGAAGCGCCTAAAAAAGTTGTGGCTAAAAAAGCAGTAAATAAACCTGCTAAAAAAGCTGCAAAGAAAAAGAAAAAATAATTTTTTTCTTTTTATCCTAATATTTATATATCCTTCAGCTATTTCTATGCATTATGGACAAGATCCAAAAGATTAGATCGATGAAAAGCAAAGAAAAGATAGCTATGCTTACAGCATATGGTTATTCTTTCGCATCTATCTTAGGAAAAGCAGATATAGACATCATCCTTGTAGGAGATTCATTAGGGAATGTTGTGATGGGATATGACACAACCCAAAAAGTTACCATAGAAGATATGATCAGACATACCCAAGCTGTCAGAAATGGAGCACCAGGATCATTGATCGTGACTGACATGCCATACAGATCAGATGAAACAAAAGAATCTGCATTAAAAAACACCAAACTATTACTAAAAGCAGGAGCAGACGCTGTAAAGGTTGAAGGCAAACCAGACATAGTAAAACACCTGACAAAAAACAACATCAAAGTCATGGCACACATCGGCCATCTGCCGCAGACAGACAAGCCCAAAGTGCATAAAGAGCTTGAACAATTACTAAAGCAAGCAAAAGAACTTGAAGAAGCAGGAGCATTTGCCATTGTTTTAGAGATGGTGCAAAGCAATATAGCAAAACAAGTGACAGATTCTTTAGAAATTCCGACAATAGGTATAGGTGCAGGCCCATACTGCGATGGTCAGGTATTAGTGATAAATGACATGTTAGGATTATTTGATAAATTCAAGCCTAAGTTTGTAAAACAATATACTAACCTTTCAGAACAAGCTGGAAAAGCGATTAAAGATTATATTAAAGAAGTTAAAGAAAGTAAATTCCCTGATAAAGAACATAGTTTTGATTAGACCATATAAGATTTCATTCTTGCCATTTGAACATGCTCATCCAATCTTGCCCTTTGTCTCCATTCTCTGTTACGATCTGAAATTCCAGTAGGCTCTTTATCTTGAGGAGGCACATAACCGATCATCTTTATAGGATACCTCTTATCATGATATGCCAGATTAGAGTTCATGTCAGGCAATCCGATAGAAACCTTACTCTCCTTAGGAGTATTATAAAAAAGATCATAAAGATTAAATCTTACCCCATTATCTGATAAAGCTACAGCCCCTAAGAAAGCTAAACTAAATAGCAAAGTATCTATTGATTTTGGTTTTTGCATTTTGAGCAGATAATATATATTTATTTATAAATCTTTCGTTAATTAATTACTAATAAGTAATAACATAATTAATCACATCATCTATAAACTTTATAAACTCCCCTCTCTTCTTCTCGCCTAGGTGATTTATTTGAAAATTATTGAGGCAGTCAAAGAAATGCAGGAATACTCAGATCAAGCTAGACAAAAATCTAAAACAATAGGATTTGTACCTACGATGGGCTACCTGCATGAAGGCCATTTAAGCCTGATAAAAAAAGCAAGAGAAGAATGTGATATAGTAGTAGTAAGCATATTCGTAAACCCAACACAATTCGCTCCTAGCGAAGACCTAAAACAATATCCCAGAGATTTTCAAAAAGATAAAGAATTATGTGAAAAAGAAAAAGCAGACATAATCTTCTGCCCTGATGAAAAAGAGATGTATCCTAAGCTGCAATTGACATGGGTAAATATAGAAAAGATAACCAACTGTCTTTGTGGAAATTCACGGCCGACACATTTCAAAGGTGTGGCAACAGTATGCTCAAAATTATTCAACATTGTAAAGCCGCACAAATCCTATTTCGGACAAAAAGACTATCAGCAATCATTGGTTATAAGAAAGATGGTTCTTGACCTAAACTTTGATCTAGATATTATAACCTGCCCCATTATCAGAGAAAAAGATGGGTTGGCAATGTCTTCAAGAAACAAAAACCTTTCTGAAGATGAAAGAAAACAGGCGCTGATACTCCATAGATCATTAGAAAAGGCCAAATGGCTTATTGCACAGGGAGAAAAAAGGCCAGGTTCAATAAAAGCTGAGATACAAAAAATGTTCAGAGAAGCTGATTTAGCAAGGCTTGATTATTTTGAGATCAGGAACGCAAATAACTTAGATGAGCTTGAGATTATTGAAGGCAAAATCCTGATAGCGATTGCAGCTAATTTCTCTAACGCAAGACTGATAGATAACATACTGATTGATCTAGAATGAACATAATAATAGGCATAACCTCTGGAATAGCATGTTACAAGATAGTTGATCTAGTTAAGAGCCTAAGGGATACC
>JBDRQV010000106.1:0-16424 GCA_043826105.1 Nanobdellota archaeon
TCTAAGCCGGCATCTCTAACATCTTTTTCTAGGTCTCTGATGATATTATGCCATTGTCCATCGGCTTTACTACATAAACCATAGTAGATGTAATCACCCACTACTAAATTATCTATGCATGAATCAGTATAAGCTAAATATCTTTCAGAACCATCTGTCATCCTGGCTAATATGTATATATCATAAGGTTCACTAAATTTCATATCCCATTCAAGGATAAATTTATCTCTTTCCTGCCATACATTTCCACTATCATCATCTTTCCTAAAAGCTGTAGCATGCTCTTTACCCATCAAGTGTATAATTCTATTATCTTCATTATCTGGATCAGCTATATTCTCAATCCTTGTTTCCCAAGGTGGCCACCAATTATCATAAACACTCCAACCATCAATCTTAGTATCCTCTGCATCCTCTATTATCCTAAAAGAAGTTTCATCATAATCATTACCATAAAAAGAATCATATGGTTCTTCAGGCCAACAAAGACATTTACTATCATAAGGATCACCATAACCATCTCCATCTTTATCATTATAATAATTTACACAGCCTATTGAATCTTCAGTATCTATATCCCCATCACAACTATTATCCAGATTATCACATATCTCAGGCATCCCGGGATTTATACTAGGATTATTATCATCGCAGTCTGAATTAGTAGAAAATCCATCTCCATCATTATCGGCTAATACACTATTTTCAATCTCTTCTGCTGTTAAAGCTTTGTTGTATATCTTAAGTTCATCAATAGCCCCTTTCCAAAACATCCCAGTTCCATCTATCCTTGCTCCGATTGTAAGGTCGTTGATTGTGTTTACTTTATATGGGTAATTTATGTTCTTTGTAAGGCCTTGGATTATCCCATCGATATAGATCTTTGCATCGTTATTATTTGTAAGTGAAGTTGAAGTAGTTATTATGATAGCTATATGATGCCATTGACCATCATTTATGAGCGTTCCCCCATAAATTGCTGATACGCCACCATTACCCCAGTTATATACTATCTGACCGGGTGTTGACCCATAACCGAGATATATTCCCCAGCCGCCATTAAGATTACTTGTTCCTTTTGCAATGATACTTCTTGCATCAGTGCTTGTTGTCTTTACCCATGCTGTTATTGTAAAATCCTGATTAGGGAAGTCAAAGATAGTTGAATCGTCTATCTCTATAAAATCATTGATTCCATCTAGATTAGCAGCATCGCCTATCTTACCGCTTGAGAATGTTACACCATTCTTGGCTGTACCATGATGACCATTTCCGCTTTTATCATCTGCATTATTTTCAAAATCATAATAAGCGATCAGATCAGAACTAAGAAATTGTTCTATAAAAACTGAGGTTTCAGTCCAGAGATTGGTATTATAATCATAAACTTCAAGAGTATATTCCCCTAATCCAAGATCAACAGGAATTGTAAACTGAGTTATATCATTCTTATTCTTGCATGTCTCTGTATTATCTGAATCCAGAGATTCGCATGTAAGCTCTATAGGTGCTATCTGATTATGGTCAGAATCAAAAAGATAAGCAGTCTTATAAAAAGTATCTTTAGGACTTATTATTATATTTATATTATCTCCAGGAGAAGCAGTGTTAGGCACGACTGTAACAAGGTTTTGTGCATATACTAAAGGTAAGAATACAAATAATGTAAATATGATACTAAGATACTTATAAATCCCCCTTTTTAACATTTTAGTTTATTTTTTATTTAAATATATAAAAACTTTTCTTTTCTTTCAAGGAATATTCTCAGAAAATTTATAAAGGTTGAAATTAAAATTGATAATATCATGAAAAAAAGAGCTGTCTATATGTTAATGGTTATTGTTTCAATATGTTTAGTTAGTGCTGCAGATAATGATGGTGATGGGTATACATGGCCGCAGGAGTACCAAAAAGGTTGTGACTGTGATGATAACAATCCTTCAATCAAAGACTATCAAAATCAACAGATCTATTTTGATGAAGATGGTGATGGGCATTATTCAGTAACTTCATTGGGTTATTTAGCAAGTTGTGAAAGAGCTAAAAAATGTAACGAAAAGGGTCTCCCTAAAACAAATAAAGGAGATGATGGATGTGATAATGATCCACAACATTATGGCGAGGCTTGTGACAAAACCGTTACTACAACAACGACTCCTACAACACCAACTACTCCAATAACACCCTCTTGCACACCTAAAACATGGTATATAGATAAAGACGGAGACGGATATTACCCTGATGGTGGAAAAGTAAGCCAATGCTCAACTCCGGGTGTGGGTTGGTCAAATACTGTAAAAAATTCGGGAGATTGTGATGATATTGATAGTTCTGTAAATCCTGTTGCTTTAGATATCCCCAATAATGGGATAGATGAAGACTGTAGTGGTGATGATCGTGTAATTGATTATTGTGATAATATCTTCGGAGCCCCTATCTCTGAAGAATCATGTGAGATGTTAAGACAGTTGCAGTCTATGGATCCTACTGATATATCCGATTGGATGAGGTCAAATCCCTCACTTGAATATATAGCGTCTTTGTTAAATGATAAGAAGTTTGAATCAACTGATGAAAAGATTAGCTATCTAAAAGAAATGTTTGCTTTATTAGAAAAATATTTTGCTATTGACATAAAACCCAAATATGATTTTGATCTTGAACCTTCTATTGAGAGTTATGCAGCATTGTCAGAAGAAAAACTCCAGACCTTAAGAGGGATTTATGATTATATACATGAAAGAGATTGCATTATATCTGCATTTGATAATATTAAGATAGTACTCTCTAAATTTGCTACAGGCGGCGCAGAATTATTCAAACCATACATAGAGTTACCAGAAGGTAAACAGATTGATAATGTTATTAAGGAATTGACGGCTTATAAAGATCGTGAAATTTCTACTGTCACTGATATACTTCATCATGAGCTGGCTCATGCATATGAACAAAAGCTTATTTCTGAATATGAACTTGAACTGATAAAACAAAAAAATCCAAACCTATATAACGAGATTGATGATTATATAAAAAACTGGGAAAACTATAATGTTATCAAGAATAGACTTTTTAATACTATTAACCCTTTGGAATTACAAAATAGGAATACCTATGAAAAAGAACAAGAAGAGTATTTTAAGCAGAAGTTTGAACAAGAGGGAATAACGCTGATTAGAGATGAGTTTGAACAGATAGTCACAGATTCTTTCACAGAATTTAGTAAAGATCAAGAGATAAAAAGAATCTTTGAAGAAACTAAAACAGATTTAGAGATTGATAATGTACATCCATTATTTGAGAATCTAATGGAATTAAAGAAACTGGGGTATGATGTACAAAGCGATATAGACCTAATTATAAGTGCTGCTGATAAAGCTGGCCTACCTTCTGTCTATTCTTTTTACAGTAAAGAAGATATGGAAGACAGGGCACAAGAATCATTTACACCACATACAACTAGCCCATTATGGATCTTCATGAATTCTTATCCTGAATTTAGTGCAACCTACTTAGAAGAGTCACCTGCTTTAAGAGCTGAGAAAGCTAAAGGAGATTCATTCCGAGCCAGACAATATCAAAAAACAGAACAATTGATGTATGAAGCAGGATTTACAACGTCAGAGGAATATAAACAAGTGATTGGTCAGCCACCACCTCAAGCAAGATGGATATATAAGATGCCTGCTTATGGCACGTTTAAATAATTCTCAAAAAGTTTATATACCTTAAAATTAAATTTACTTAATCATGAAAAAAAGAGTTGTTTATGTGGTTATATTTCTAGTTTCTATATCATTAGCAATTGCTGTAGATAAAGATGGTGATGGTTGTGATACTCAGCCCGCATTAGGCACAGGAGTAAGTTTTGATTGCGATGATAACAATCCGAGTATTTGTGCTTATGCAGACAAAGATCTATTTTTTGATATGGATAATGATGGACATTATGCTACATCACCCACTGCAAGACATTTAAATGATGATTATTGTAAAAATTATAACTTCCAATTTTCGCCAGGGAATGATGGTGGTGGACCAGCCCCAGGATGTGATATGGATCCACTTCATTATGGAGTAAATTGTGAATATACCAAATCAACACCAACAACTCCTCAAACTCCTGCGTGTACAGTTTATATATGGATAATAGATCAAGATGGGGATGGTTTTTGTGGAGGCGAAATAGAATCCTGCACTTCTCCCGGTGCTGGTTATTTCCAAACTGCTTATGGTGATTGTAGCTGGGATTGTAATGATGGTGATAAGAATATTGTGGGAAAGAAGAAATGGTATCTTGACAAAGATGGTGATGAATATTATCCACTTGGTGGAATAGCTGCCCCTTCATGCAGTTCTCCTGGTCAAGGCTGGACAACAACCGTAAAAAATATGGGAGATTGTGAGGATAGAAAAGAGGGACCAGACGGTATAGAAGGAACAGCAGATGATGGTGTTAATTGGAATCCTGGCAATATGATAGATAACCCAAACAATGGGATAGATGAAGATTGTAAAGATGGTGATCTTGTAGTTGAGAGTAGTGGTCTAAATAACTTTAAGAATGATTTAGATGCAAATCCTGAATTAAAAAGTTATTCAGATTTGAGTCAAACTGAGCAAGAATTGCAAAAATTTGCCGATAAATATGAATACGAGAATGTTGAAAGTATATTATTTAATTTAGATCTTTTACTCCAATATCCTGATTTAAAAGATAAAATGAAACATGGTAAAGAGCTAGCTGAATTAGGATATTCTATATATGGGGCAGGCTTTTTTTTGCCAACCAATACAGCTGCAGGGGATATGTTTGATAAATTTAAAGAGGCAATATACCCGTTTGGGGGTGGTTCTGATGAGATTAGTTTTTATGGTTCATACCATATTACTGAATTCTTATATCTAAAAGGAAGGTATATTTATAAAACAGAACAAATTTTAGGTTCTGATGCTGATTGGATAGAACAGGTTTATGCTCTACCAACAGGAAATACGCCAATTAGTGGCGGTGCAGTGGGGCTAACTTATGAATGTAATCCGGAGGAGTTAGCAGTAAAAGGATTCAATTATGTTAAGACTGGGTTTAAGAAAATGATTAATTCTATAGCAAATAATAATTAACCACTATAAAGTGACTACAAAATAAAAAGATTTATAAACTAATTTAGACTATTCTAGGGATTATGTCATTAGATAAACTATTTGTAAGTAAGAGAGAATTCTTAGCGATCTCTGCTATATTTGTAGAAGCTTGCGCTAGAAGACCTGGAAGAGTTATCAGGCCAGAATATACAGCTCAAGATTTCTTTGAATCATTTCCAGAAGGATTATCTAGTGGCATAATAAGAAAATACCCAGTAGATAATCCTGCACAATGTCTTGTACATATAAAGATGATACATGGTGGAAGATTTATACCTGAAGATAAAAAACAGATGGTAGATCAAGTACAACATGATATCTATCAGATAGTAAAATCATTGATAAGAAGATATGGTATAAGGGACATAAGGCATGAAGGTTTTTATGAAGAAGGTAATCTGACAAGGCAAGCAGTCAAGCATTATAAGGAAATGACAAGAATTGCAGGAAATCATTATCAATATTATGCAGGAGCCATCCCTAAACTAGCTTATGAAGGTGAGGTTAGTGTTAAAAAAGGAGATGATAAAATCATTATGGATGGGATAATAGAAAGAAGAAATCATGATCCCTATTCTAAATATGATGGCAGAGAAAATGCATTATTAGATGTTATAGCTAAAGAAGGAGACACTGTCAATATATTGATATATGGTGGTTGGCATGCATTTGCAGGAACATCAAGATTAACTGAAGATATCACTGGCGTGATATCTACCCAAAACAATATTGCAACATTTAATAGTATGTTCCCAGATAAAAAGATCGCTTTTATAGAAGTTGTTCCATCAGCGTATCTCCAATATATTGGATTTTTTAATAATCCAGATATTTCTAGATAATTTCAATAAATTTATAATAGGCCTATAATTCTTAAAAGATATGACTAATATATATTTCCAGACACATGGATGCTCAACAAATGTGAGCGAATCTGAGATTATGATGGGTCTGCTTATGCAGGCTGAGTTTTCAATAGTTGAAGATCCTTCTGAAGCAGATGTGCTCATAATCAATGTGTGTACTGTCAAAGGTGAGGATAGTGCTGTCAAAAATATCCGAAAATTGGTCGAGAATAATGAGAATAAGAAATTGATCGTTGCCGGCTGTTTGACTAAAAAGGTGATGAAAGAAGCCAGAGATATAAAAGATGATGTGAGTTTTGTCTCGACCCATAATATCAAACTTATTGCAGAGGTAGTTGAAGAGGTATTAAATGATAATATAATGGAAGCTACTGGCAAAGATGAATATAAAAAGATAAATTTCCCTAAATTAAGAAATAATCCTGTTGTGGGTATCGTACCTATATTGAATAGCTGTGCCGGATACTGCAGCTATTGTTCTGTAAGGTATGTTAAGGGTAAATTATTGTCATATGAGATAGAAGATATAAAAAGAGAGGTTAAGAATTGTATCCATAATGGATGTAAAGAATTGTGGGTCACTTCTCAGGATAATTCTGCATACATGTTAGACAGGTCTGAAAAGAATAAGCTGCCTGAACTATTGAAAGAGATCGTCCAGATCGATGGTGATTTCCTTGTTAGAGTAGGGATGATGAATCCGTTCCACCTATTGGAAAGATTAGATGATATGATTGAGATCTATAAGAACAAGAAGATATTCAAGTTTCTGCATGTCCCTGTCCAATCTGGTAATGATGACATATTAAAATTGATGAAAAGAAAGTATACAGTTGATCAGTTTAAAGAGATAATAGCTAAGTTTAGGGAGAAGATACCCAATATAACTATAAGCACTGATATAATTGTCGGATTTCCGACAGAAACAGAAGAGCAATTTAATGATTCATTATATCTGATTAGGCAGATCGAGCCAGATGTCATCAATATCTCAAGATATCAGGAACGGCCTGGAACAGAAGCTATCAACATTGAACCTAAAGTTAATAGTGCAGAGATTAAGAGAAGGAGCGCCTTGCTTACAGACATCTTTGCAAATATTTCCCGTATGAAAAATGAAAAATGGCTAGGATGGAATGGAGAGGTCCTGATAGATGAAAAAGGAAAGATGGATACATGGATCGGAAGAAACACCTATTACAAGCCAGTTGTGGTCATGGGGAATGTTAAGTTAGGGGATATAGCCAAAGTAAATATTACCAATACTACTACTTATGATATAAGGGGAGAGATTATCTAAAGATGAAGGACATAGCAAATCTTGTACAAAGAGTATATGCCACTGCAGGTTTTGAAGTATTTGTGCATGCAGCTGATAGAATAGATTTAAACGATTGGACCCCTAGAGAAGGTATAGATAGTTATGTAAAGGCAGTACATAATCTGGTGTTTCAAAAAGGGTGGGATTGGTACGGATCAAATTTGAGAGATATAACTGATGTAGTCCAGAATATCACCGATCTTTACCCTTCTTTAGATGTTGTTGCATGGGGTCCTTGTCTTTCTGGTGAAAGCAAAAAATGGAGTTATCCTGTCTCTGAATATGAAGTAAAGAAAAAAAGAGGTTTTTGGGGATTATTAGGGTGTGTAGAATCAGTTCCGAGAAAAATAGAAGAGAGCGGTTGGGAGGAATTTTATACAAATTCCAGACATTTATCAGATGTGGTGGGAGGAGGAGATAGTTCTGATGCCTATTTTATCAGATTCATTATGCATGTACCAATACATGAGATTACTCCTTTAAGAGAATTTGGAAGATATGATTTTCCTACGCTTACAATTATAGGGAATAAAGAATTAATTTTGGATATTGCACATTATTTAAAAACCCAACCCATTGATTATCTGAGATTTCTTGAATCTGTATTAAATGAAAAAGATTTCCCTAGGGTCAATAAAGGGATAGTGAAGAAAGTAACAGCACCCGCTGAGATTTATTTTATTGAGGTGATAGATTCTGCGACAGCATCAAGAAAGAATTTTTTGAGAACTGATTATAACTCTCCGGTGTTCATAGCAAAACATTCTGCTACAAAAGTAAAAGTTCTATGATAGATTTAATAAATGAAATAACTCCTCATAATCTAAGGGGAGAGATTATAAGTTAACCAAAAGATTTATATTATATTTTGCTTAAATCATAAATTAATGATAGATATATACTATTATCATAATGGTCTGAAAAAAGGAACTGCAAAAAATCTAAATAAGCTAAAAAATAAACAGGTCTGGATAGACATAACAAACATAACAAAAGAAGATAAAGATCTGATACAAAAAACATTTGGGCTGCATCCGCTTACTGCAGAAGATGTCTACCATTCTAATACGAGGATCAAGGTTGAAGAATTCCCAGAATATCTTTTCTGTGTTTTTTATGGGATAACAAGATCTAATGAATTTGATATGTTAGAGCTTGATTTTATACTAGGAAATAAATTTCTGATAACTAACCATGATAAAGAAGTAGGATCCTATACTGAATTAAAGAAGAATAAAGACTATCTTGAAACCTTGTTTAAGAGAGGGATAGATTTTGTATTTCATAAGCTATTAGACGATCAGATAGACCATTATTTTCCGGTATTAGAGAAGGTCGATGATATAATCGAAAATCTAGAAGAAGAGGCGACAAAACATCCCAGGACAGAATTGTTGACACGTATCCTTGCGCTTAAGAGAAAGATTGTCTCCATAAAGAGGGTTACGCTTCCACAAAGAGAAAAGATATCTATGTTGACCAAAAATGAATACAAGCATATCTCTGATAAGGCCATCCCTTATTTTAGGGATATATATGATCATGCCATAAAGGTATCTGATACTATCGATAATTATCGGGATGCTGTAGGCAATGCTTTTGATGCTTATATGTCCTCTGTTTCAAACAGCCTGAATGAGGTCATGAAAGTCTTGAGTATTATCGCAACAGTAGCGCTGCCTTTGACAGTCATCTCTGGAATATATGGTACAAATTTTACTAATCTTCCTGGTTCAACCCATGCACTCGGTTTTTGGTTTATGTTAGGAGGTATGGGTGCTATGATCATATTTATGGTAATGTTCTTTAAGAGAAGAGGATGGTTTTAAGCAATAAAGAATTATTGTTTATAAGAAAGATACTGAAAAGAAATCAAGAAAAAATTAGAATAAAAAATTATACACAATTCTTATGTATATCTATCCCTAATGCTTTGTTTGTCTTATTTATCGATGCTTTGCCGTCTTCTTTGCCCATTGCAGCCCTTATAGCATCTATATTCTCACAAACAACATCTGATTCCTGATGAATAGCCTGCATGTACAACAGCTTGTTGCCTGTTGTGCCAACTGCTTCTTTCCATACTACTATTTCAGGCATATCAGACCTGTTTCTTCCTAAGTCCTTTGCAAACTCCATTATCTCTGCTGTCGACCTTACTCCTGAAGCATTGTCTACTACCCTTATCCTTGTAGTATCTTCGAATAGTTTCAACACTTCATTGACATCAGGTGTTTCCTTACAATCAACTGTAACAGTATGCAGATGCATCAATGTGCTTGAGACTGATAATGCAGTTGTAAATATAGGCATGCCTTTCAATACTGTCTTTACATCAGGACCATGATGAGATGGTAATTCTAAGACAGGAACAACTGAGTTTATAGGGCCGTGCCTGATATCCCATGGATCTGCTCCTCTTCTTATCATGGTCGCATGGACAGCATCAATACCATATTTTTGTTTTATAGCATTTAATGTCCTGCATAACCCTGTAGTATTGCAGCTAACGACCCTTATGTAATCTTTTCCAACACATTCATCATAGTTGCATTGGGCTGTGAAGCTTACATCACCAACAGTCGGCTTTTCTCCACCCTGAAATATAGCTTTCTTTTTATTTGGGATGTAATATTTCTCCTTGTTTTCCTTGCCAAATGGCTTTGGTGAACAATCTAATAATATGTCTGATTGTTTTAACAGATCATCAAATGTTCCTGCTATCTTCAATCCATTTAGGTCTTTTGCATCAGGCAGCTTGTACATCGGTATGCCCTTAACCTGCCCTGCAATCATCCTATAATTATAACTATGTACAGTTACACCTACGAGCTCCATATCATCCTGAAGCCTTACAGCATCTGCAACTCTCTTACCTATAGTTCCATAACCTACTACTCCTACTTTTATGGTCATTTTTCATCCCTCCATTTATGAGAATAAATCTGCTTTTCCATCGCAGCCTAATAATCTTATTTTTCTTGTAACAACCTCTTTGACAAGATCTCTCGCAGGCCCGAGGTATTTTCTAGGATCAAAGTTTTTTGGGTCTTCTACAAGCGCTTTTCTTATACCTGCTGTCAATGCTAATCTTAGATCAGTGTCTATGTTTACTTTCTGTACGCCTATCTTTACTGCTTTTTTTATCTGGTCTTCTGGAACACCTTTGCTTCCTACAAGCTTAGCCCCATATCTATTGCATATCTCGACATATTCCGGCAATACAGAAGATGCTCCGTGCAATACTAAAGGTATGTTTACTTTTTCCCTTATCAATTTTAATCTCTCAAAATCAAGCTTTGGCTCTGACTTGAATTTATATGCACCGTGTGATGTTCCGATAGCAACTGCTAATGTATCGCATCCTGTCTTTTCAACAAATTTGTGTGCTTCATCTGGATCAGTATAGACTGCATCTGCTGCGATTTTTCCGCCTTCTTCACCTTCGTCAAATTGCATGCCTACCAATTTTCCCAATTCAGCTTCAACACTTACTCCTTTTGGATGCGCATAATCAACTACTTTTTTCGTTAATTTTATGTTCTGTTCAAATGGCTCATGAGAACCATCTATCATCACTGATGTAAACCCATCGTCAATCACTGCTTTGCACATCTCAAAATCAGGCCCATGATCTAAATGGATAGCGATAGGTAGTTTAGTAACTTTCTCTGCTGCTTCTATCATCTTTATGATATAATCTTTTCCTGCATATTTTCTGGCTCCTGCAGAAATCTGTAATATCAAAGGAGCATTCAATTCTTTTGCAGCTTCTGTTATACCCTGTACTAATTCCATATTATTTACATTAAAAGCACCTATAGCAAAACCTTTTTCCATCGCTATATCCATCAATTGCTTATTTGTTACAAATGGCATTTTTACACCTCGATTATAATTCATAAAAAATTTTAGCTTCATCAATCCTGTGTTTAGGGACAATCTTCAGTTTACCTACTGATTTATCTAATGGTACAGCTACAACTTCTGTTCCTTTTAATGCCGCCATCTTTCCAAATTCTCCTTTATCGATCATGTCGGCAGCCTTTATACCTAATCTTAAACCTAATACCCTATCAAAAACAGTCGGTTCGCCTGCTCTTTGCAGATGGCCAAGAACAACATGCCTGCATTCTTTTCCTGTCTTTTCTTCAAGGAGTTTAGCTAATCTCTCTCCGACTCCGCCAAGTATTTTGTGGCCAAATGCATCTTCTTTCGCATCCTTGTAAATCTCGTTCTGGCCTTTTAATTTAGCTCCTTCTGATGCAGCTATTATAGCATAATGTTTTCCCTTTGCTTCCCTGTTTTTTATTATCTTTACCAGATCATTGATGTCTGTCTCTTCTTCCGGCATCATTATATAAGATGCACCGCCAGCCATACCTGCTTCTAAAGTCATCCAGCCTGCATGCCTGCCCATTATCTCAACTATCATTATCCTATGGTGGGATGCTGCAGTAGTGTGTAGATTTTGGATAGCTTCTGTGGATCTTGTTATGGCTGTGTTAAAACCAAATGTGTAATCTGTATCGCTAAGGTCATTGTCGATTGTTTTTGGGACCCCAACAACCTTAACTCCCTCTTTAGCTAATTTACTAGCTACGCCTAAAGTGTCTTCTCCGCCGATCGCTATCAAGAAATCACATTCCAGCTTTTTTAGATTTTCTTTAACTTGTTCAGGGCCATTTTCTACATTATATGGGTTTGTTCTGGATGTGTGGAGCATTGTTCCGCCGAGCATGTGTATATTTTCTATCTCATCAAGATCAATAACTCCTTTGGTGGTGCATTCCACTAATCCTTTCCACCCATGAAGTATCCCAAGAACATCATAACCTAGTCTTTTAGCATTAACAACTATTCCCCTGATTACTGCATTCAATCCGGGAGCATCGCCGCCTCCAGTCAGTACTGCGATTTGTTTTTTCTTTTTACCTGTTATACCCATGATAGCACCCCTCTGAAATGCCTGAAAAACAACTAATATATAAATGTTTCCATTATCATATAGTATCATATAAAAAACAAAAGCTTTATATATTAGATTTATAAACCGAATCTAAACTATGTAAATTTTTAAAAAGTATTTAGTTTATAGGAAACAAATGAAAGAAAGGGTTACGATAACATTGGATAAAAGACTGATCGAACAGATAGACAAAAGAATAAGCGGAAAAGAAAAAGGCAACAGAAGCCAGGAGATCGAAAAGATACTGGCTGATGGTTTGGGTGCTTCAATCCCTTCGAAAGCTTTGATCTTAGCAGGCGGCAAAGGGACAAGGCTTAGGCCTTTGACTTATAATACACCTAAGGGACTGATAGATATACAAGGCAAGACAATAACTGAATGGCTTTTTGATCTGCTGAAGAGATATGGGATAAGAGATGTTATACTTTCAGTAGGTTATCTTGCAGATAAGATGAGGGATCATTTTACAGACGGCAGTAAGTTTGGGATGAATGTAGAATATGTCGAGGAAAGCCCTGATAAGCCGTTAGGAACTGCTGGACCATTGAGACTTGCTTCAGATATGCTCAAGGACAGCTTCATCGTTTCAAATGGTGATGAATTGAAATGTATCAATATTCCACGTATGTTCAGGCTGCATAAAAGGAAGAACGCTTTGGTCACGATCGCTTTGACAACAGTTCAGGATCCTACACAATATGGTGTTGCAAGGTTAGATGGATCAAGGATTATAGAATTTGTCGAAAAGCCTAAGCTGTCAGAAGCTCCTTCTAATCTGATCAATTCTGGGTTCTATATTGTTGAGCCGGAGGTCATTGAGATGATACCTAAAGGCAGGTTCTGCATGTTAGAGAAAGATGTATTTCCCCAACTGGCTGAAGAAGGAAGGTTACGTGGATTTCCATTTTCAGGACAGTGGTTTGATACTGGTAATTTTGAAAGGTTAGAAAGAGCCAGAAAGTTATGGAAAGGAATAAAGATAGAGGAAGGAGATTAAACATTTATTTTTCTGGTGTGAAGAAAGTTATTAAGCCGACTGTGTAGTTTTCTTGGACATCTGCTATAGTTGCTCCATCAACAACACTTTTGTTGATCGGCTGGATACCTGGTTGATTGGGCCTTACAAATATTTGTGATACACCTGCTGCTCTTGCGACTTCTTCAGCATTTTTGATTACATCTGCTAAAGGTAAATTGCCATTTGCTAAGTGATAATTATCATAACCTTTACCTTCAACCTGAGGACCAATCTGTCTATAACCAACTGGATGTACAAAAGTTATAGCTAAAAGTCCGTCTTGTACAAGATGATAGACTACTGATTCATCCAGTTCAAAACCTTTTTCAACTCTGTGATCTGGTGTAAAGTGAGATCTCCTTATTGAAGTAGTAGGAGATGCCTCAAGTCTTGTTTCTAACCTTTCTGGGACTCTTAGGGTTGGTAGTAAGTATTGATTTGATAAAGCTCCTATATCTGTCGGGGCCCCATCATTAGATCCAAATGAAGTAATGCCTAAATGATCTATTGTAGGCATATCTGGAAATAAGTTAATTAGTTGAGTAGGATCCCCTATTATTGATATAATATCTGCTATAGGTTCCTTACCTGGTTTATCAACAGATCTTCCGCCTAGAACAGGATCAGGATTATCCTTAAACATATATTCAAACCTATCTCCCCTAAGCCGATCTTCTGGTCCACCTTGTTTTGAAATGATATCATCGTGTCCAATTGACATAGGCCCAAAACTAGATGGTTCACCCAGGTCATGAAATAAATCAGATGTATCTACCCTAGATGCTTGCATTTCACTCAATTGAGCAAACATAGCCTGAATCGCTGCACTAGTAGATCCTGCAATATAAACTTGAACTTGGTCTTCCATAAGAATGAGAGAAGTAATATTTTATTTATAAATGTTTTTATATATTGCTATCTGATAGTAGTTAAGAAATATTATTCTTAATAAGCTGAGGCATTTCCATATGCCCATAAGCTTGGACAACTGCAGTCTTAAAATCGTTTTTATCTGGGTTGACTCCGTACAATACAGGTGCAATCGGTTGAAGAAGATTACGCCCATCATCTGTAGTAGTTGTAAAAAAGAATGCACTCATCTGTTGTCCTTTTGCATCATAAAGAAGATCTTGTTTTTTAAGAAATTCATGAACAGTCAATCCGTGTAACATCCACATAGTCTGATTACATACTATCAGTTCATACGGACTGCCTTGGTTTGATATCCTATCTAATATCATGTATAATCCTTCTCCGCCAGTACTTGCAGTTTCTGTCCTATAACCCATATCATCAGCCATCTTTGCAAAAGAATCTCTTTGTAGTCTAGAATCATCTATGATTAATGCAGAGTATTTACTATCGACAGGCTTAGCCCTTATTAAACTTCCATCATGGAGTAATTTTCCAAGAGTAGAATCTAAGGTAATTTCATCTGGTTTATGCATATCCGCTGCAATATAAGCAGTAGCTATTGCTCTTGAGAAATTATGTAGTTTATTATAAGGTAGAGATGCTAAACCTTGGGCAAAATCGGGCTTTTCTAAATTTGCAATAGATAAGCATGCTGTCACATATTTATTACCATCCCTTATGAGATCAGAATTTCTTAGATAATTAGCTTCATCTACAGCATCTACAAGAACAACTAGGTTATATGGGTTGCCACCTTTTTTCGCTGCCTCGATAACAGAAAATGAAGAATGATCAGCTTTTTTATGTGAATCTTGATTTTTATAACCGAGTATACCCAATATGATTCCTATTAATGGGTTTACTTCTTCTTTCTCGCTCACAAGAAGAACTTTTTTACTCATATTACTGATTATTATTTTGGTATTATAAAAACACTTTGCTAGTGAAAACATTATATTGAAAACAATAAATATAAAAAAGTTCAAAGACTTTTTGTTAAGATATCAATTATTGGTCTTCTTCAATTCTTGCCTGATTGACTAAATATTGATGGTTATATCTGCTTTGTCATACAAATCAGAGATATATATGCCCAATACATCGTTATTCTTCTGCTGTTGTAATTCATCCATCAATTGTTCTTTTACTTCTTCAAAGCTTTGCTGTTTTGCCTGTTTTTTGTCTATAAGCTTGATTATGTGGTATCCGAATTGTGTCTTAACAGGCTCATCAGTATATTCCCCTATATTTTCCAGGGCAAAAGCAGCATCCTCAAACTCAGGAACCATATCTCCCTTAATAAAATAACCGAGGTCTCCACCATTAGGACCTGTCGGACCGATTGAGTTTTCCTTGGCAAGTTCTGCAAAATCTTTTCCCTCATCCAACTCTTTTATTATCTCTTCAGCCTCAGCACTTGTGTTTACAAGTATATGGCTGGCCCTTATCTGGTCTCCTATCATGAATTCATCTTTATTGGAATTGTAATAATCCTCTGCTTCTTTTTCATCTACTGCTGACTTGCTAAAGATAGTACCATTCAGAAACTTAGTTATTGTTAGACTTTTCATATTGTATTCTATAAAATAATCATAATCAAAGCTTTGGTTTTCAAACTGAGCTTTGAAGTAATCTAATGTAGCACCAGTAAGTACAAGAGCCTCATTCAGACGAGTTTCAGTCTCTTCTCTTGTCGATGAATATCCTTTATCAGCAGCTTCATCATAAAGCAACATCTGTATGATAGTCTGATTTAAGACTGTTTTTTTTGGGATTAGAGAACTATAACTTTTAGGGATGCCCTGCATAAACAAGACCAGGTCATAAATCTTATCTAATTCTGTAGAAGATATCTCTTTTCCATTAACTTCTGCTGCCATATACTGAGATGCATCTCCACCTACTGCATCAGAAGGCATATCTATATCGCAAACATTGCCCTTACATTCTGGACTTACCTTGTTAGAGAGATAAACTCCTGCAAATATAATGATAAGAATCCCTAGTATCCCTAATGCAATATAGATCGTATTCTTAGGTATGAAAATAAGATCATCTGAACCTGATTTCTGTTTATCTCCTTTCAAAGAGTTTTCGTCATGTTCATCTTCCATTTTATCCATCCCCCCATCTGATATGTTTTATTTTTTAAATAACCCTAATTATTATTGCCCTAAAATAGAATTTAAA
>JBDRQV010000107.1:0-3960 GCA_043826105.1 Nanobdellota archaeon
CCTGAGGCAACTGTTTCATTGACTACATGTATTGTTATTGATGCACCTCTTTCAACAACGCCGCTGATGTTGACCTTATCTTTGTAGATTGATTCTGCTACTGCTGCTGATTCTGGGAAAATCATCCTTATTGCTGGTGCAATTGTGTCTGAAACATTGAACCATAGATTTGATCTAGAGTATCTTCCATCTTGAGTTAGAGATTGGAATGTTGCGTTGTATATTCCTGGTTTTAGATCTTCTTCTAAAGTAAAGTTGTAGATATTTGTAGTTCCCTGCTGGAGAGGTAGATTAAATGATTGGTTATAATCAAGGCATCTGTCATTTGTGTAACATGATATGTTTAATATTACAGAACTTACTGGTGATATTGTATGAATTGCTGTTGTCTGGAAAGTGATGTTTTGAGAGTATTCTGCATGTCTGATTGAAGATGACTGTATCTCGTTATGTTGTTGGTTCACTATTTTTGGCGAGAGAGTTGGACCTGAATTATCATAAGTTATATACCTGTAGTTTGCTGTTCCGGAAGATCCACCTTTAACTCCATAATACCTTAATCTATTCAATCCTGGCATTAGTTTGATTGTCAGGTTAAACCATCCTTCAGGGTATGGTGTGGTGTAAGTGCTCAGATAATAGTTATTGTCTACATCAGTTGTTAAGCCTGGTGTGAATTCCAGTAGTGTGTTAGATTCTGTATAGAGTTTATGTGTGATCTCATATCTAGGTATAGTATTTGGTGGAGTGGGTATTGTACCTGAAATCTTTGGATTGAAGTCTAGGAAATATGGCTTGCCTGGTGTAAACAATCCAGTCAGCATCTCACCATCGAACCATATTTGATCATCTCCTTGTTGATAGAAACTTCCGTAATGAGCCCTTATCTGCCTATTGATTATTCCTTCTGCTGCTCTTTCTGGCTCAGATTGGTTGTATGAATAGTTATGTACAGTTATACCGCAGTTACCCATAGAGATACAATCATAGACCCAGACATAGATTGTGGTGTCGGCTGTTGCGTTTCCTGTTAAGGTTAAAGTGTCTGAGTAAACTGTTGTCTGTAGTGCTGGTATGAACTCTATACCTGATGGACCCATGGTGTCTATTACGTATTTGCTTATGACTGTCTCATTGACATTATCGCTAGAATCGTTCCCATATATGCCTATCAAGAATGTGTTGAATAGGTTCTGATATTGGTAATCTGTTGGGATGGTGAATGTCGATTTAAAGTTAATATTATCTTCTGTTGAAAGAGTTAAGTCTTGTTTTTCTATACCTATGTTTCCTGTAAAGCTGTAATTGACCCTTAGGTAGCTTAGTGGTTCTGAAGCAGTTATGTTGATATCATATGTTCCAAATGTTATCTTATCTACTTCAATTCCAGATTTAGTTATGTTTATCTTATAGGATGGTTTTATTATGTCTCCAGTATAGATAACCTGTATTATGCCTGTCGCTTCTTGATTAAGATTTATGTCTATTGCTGTTACTTGTATTCCGTTTGTGCCTACTGTTAAACCTATCTCTTTATCGAAATAACCATCTGGATATTCTGTTGTGTAAACATGAACAATAGTGTTGTCAGTTAGAGATATACTAATTGGCTGATTGAATGTTACTAGGGTGTAATCTCCTAAGATACTATCTTTATCTTCTACTGATGCTACTTTTAGACGAGGTAATATCCTATTATATGTGTTGTCTATCGTGAAATCGACATATCTAACGCCTGCAAGTTCTGCTGCCCTATGCCCCTCTAGGCGTATAAATTCTGATCCTGAGTTTGGTGCTGTAAATGATGGTGGCCTAGTGTATAGGTCAATGTTTAATGGTGAGGAGTCACCTGTGCTAGCAACAAAATTATATGTTGTTGGAGGCGGAATATTATCTATATCATCTAAGTTATAAACATCAACTGTGATTTCAGCTCCTCCCTCTGTTATGCCTGTTATGTTGATTATGGAAGATTGCGCCATCAATTCTGAGGGCCTTATTATCTCTATACTTGGACCTAGTGTGTCTGAAACATTGAACCATAGAGTTGATCTAGAGTATCTTCCGTCTTTTGTCCATGATTGGAATGTTGCGTTGTAGATACCCTGCCTTATGTCTTCCTGTAATGTGAAATTGTAGGTATTTGTAGTTCCTGATTGGAGTGGAAGATCGAATGATCGATTATAGTCAAAGCATCTGTCATTTGTGTAGCAGGATATGTTTACTATAACTTTACTGACATCAAACATAGCATGATTTGCTGTTGTCTGGAATATGATATCATCAGAATATTCTGAGTGTCTAGTTGATAATGATTGTATCTCGATGTGTTGTTGGTTTACTATCTTTGGTGAGAGTACTGGCCCCAAATTATCATAATTAATTATACCTGCTTTTGGAGTTGACCATATACCTAATTCATCTCTGGCTCTAACCACAAAATTATTTAAGCCTGGAGTTGTGTTTATATATAATCTAAACCATCCATCTGGTGTTGGATCTGAGTAAGCAGTTACTTTGCCTGTAGTAACTTGTACTTCTTTGCTTAATCCTGGAGTAAATTGGATTTCAGTTACACCATACATAAATGTCTTGTCAATAACATTTGTGATGTCGTATCTTGGAGATTGATTCTGGTTGTTAAATTGGAGAAAATAAGTGTTGTCAATAAATGAAATCACATTTCCTGGGATGTATATTGATGTGCTGCCTTGAGGATAGACTGTTGCCCCGCTTGTTGGATTTGAAGCTAATGGCATGTTTTGGAAATCTATTTTAGGAATAGTTATTGGGTAACTGGTTGTTCTACTTCGATTTATTTCGATTGTTTTGGCTGGATCATTTGGATCTTGAATCCATACTAATGCAGCAACATTTGTATTTGGGATAGTATATGCAGATATATTTGTAGCGTTGAAGTAGATCGGCGTTTCATATGTTAATGTATGGATTATATCTTTTGAGAGCGTGTTGATAAAATATTTGTCATCTTGTTCAACAGATATTCCAGAATCTGATTTGGCAGAGAAATTGAAGAATGACTCTACAGTTAGGCCATCATAATGTGTTGATGGTGGATTAGTTATCCACACACTATTTAAGAAAAGACCCTTTTCTTCTGGAATTGTAAATGTGCCGTTCCAGACAATACTATCTTCTGATGAAAGTTTTATTGGGACTATATATATGTTTGGACCTGGTTTTTCAAAAGTATAGTTCAGATTAACGTCGTGCAGAGTTTCTAGTCTTGTTGATCTAATCGTTACATTGTAAGTTACTGCAAATAGTTCTGAATTTTTAGGCATTGTTATCCCATTTAATGTTCTGATCTCAAGCTCTAGTGTTGGACCTATCGTGTCAGTTACATTAAACCATACCACTTGTTCAGAATACCTGTCATCTGTTGTCAATGATTTGAAGGTCGCATTGTATATTCCTGGTAAGATGTCATCGCTGAATACCTTGTTATATGTGTCTGATAGACCTAATCTATCTAATGTTAATTCATCAGAATATGTTCCGCATGATGAGGCTGATGAATTGCAGATTATGTGGACTTTAACTTCTTTAATATCCATAATTGGATGTGTCGCTGTTGTCTGGAATGTTATATCATTTGTGAAATGTGCGTAAACTGTGCTGGTGTTTTGTATTTCGGTTGATTCGTGGTTTAGTACTTTTGCATCTAATGTTGGGCCTGTTGTGTCATAGAATAAATATCTGAATTCTGCTGTAGTACTTACTTGTAGGTTTTCATCTATTGAAAATGCAACGATTGAGTTTAATCCTGGATGTAGGGTTAATGTTTTATTGAAATAACCTGATGGATGGATTGTAGAGTATACTTTGAATAAAACATCGTCATTTAAGTCTATACCTATGGGCAGGTCTAGCGTAATCTTTGTAACACGATTGATTGTATGCATCTGGTCGTCAGCATCTATAATCTTAAATCTTGTT
>JBDRQV010000108.1:0-4350 GCA_043826105.1 Nanobdellota archaeon
GTTGTTGTCAAGCAAAGATTAGAGATAGGAAAGTACTATGAAGTGATGATAACAAATCATATGCTAAGAAGTGTTACAGGTATTGTTGTTTAATTCTGTAGTTTTATTGAAAAAATTTATATAGATATCAATTTAAGACAGATATAATGAAAAAATCGCAGATTTTTGGTGTACCTTTGATGTATCTACTATTTGGTGTTTTTGCTATCGCCATAATTATTTTTGGCTTTTTTGGAGTAAGATGGGTCAGTGATTCAAGCAAAGAAGCACAATTTACAAATTTTTTATTAACTTTGCAGAACAAATTATCTGTACAAAGGCTAAAGGCATATGCTATCGCTCAGGAAGTGTTTGCAGTCCCTGGGGATGTCAGTTCTGTGTGTTTTGTGGATACAACCAAGAATTTTACAACTTTTGCCAATAAAAGATTAACTGAGAAAATAGCCGCATTTAGTGACCATAATGTATTTATGGAACCATTAGACCTGTATTCTCCTCAAAAGCTGCAATATCTTACATTGACCCATTCTGAAAATCCGCTGTGTGTAAAAGTCATGAACAATAAGTTAAGTCTGAAGCTAGAAGGAGATGGAAAGAATACTCAGATCAGTGCCCTACAGGAAATGAAAAAAGAAGCAGAATGTGTATCGATAATATATAATGGCGATCCTGATGAAAAGATGGATGTTGTCTTTTTGGGTTATGGTTATGGTAAAAATGCCTCATTTGTATATGATGTCAATAAATATATCAATGATGTTTTCTTCAAGATGGATGCTATGGCAGAAAACAGAAACAAATTCAATTTTTACAGGATAGATGGAGCTGACCTAGATTGCTGGATTGTCCAGGGATTAAATTATATCAAATGTGATCAATATAGGACAAATATATGGGCTGCTAATTGTCCGCATGATGAGATAATCGTATTATATGACAGGGGGCCTGTTCTTGATCTGGTCAATCCAGTCAGGTCGAGTGCTGTCTCAAATCTTGCAAAGATAAATACTGCTGATAATCCTTTTGTGCTGATGCATGAGTTTGGGCACACTTTTGCAGATCTTGCTGATGAATATGTGGATAATTATTATCAGTCATATGATTTCAATGAGGAAGATTATCCTAATTGTGATATAACGCCTTGTGAAGAATGGAATGGCGTTTCTGGAACTGGCTGCTATAATGGATGTTCATTAAATGCATATTTTAGGCCTACTGAGACATCTATAATGAGAGAATTAAGTTCTCAGGAATATGGTCCAGCAAACACACAATCAATAGGTAAAGTATTGGAGAGTTACAGATGAAAGGGTATATCTTTTTAGCAATGTTGTTGGTTTTTGTTAGCTTTGCCCATGCACAAGAAGGAAAAGTGATGGTCGTTAATTTTCAATATAAAGAAGGGTTTATCACATTTAAGGAAAGGACAGTAATGCTTGGGTATTATCCTGATAGGAATTATCAGCCAGAAAATGGATATAAGGCAGAGATCATCTCTGCTACTGGTGAAGTGCTTTATTCATTTAAGTTTAATATTGGAACTGATATTTTTGTCGATTATGATGATAATTCAGCATTAAGCGGCGGCCTGATAAGGCTGAATGAGACTGACTTTTCTTTAGTGCTTCCCTATCTTGATGAAGCTTATGAGATCAGATTCTACAATGAAAGGAATTTTAAGGTAGCTAGTATAGATATAAGCGAGGAGAGATTCTCGCCCAAAGGTTTTTTCTTTCCATTATGGATTGTTTTGATATTGATAATAGTTGTTTTGATTTATATGATCAAGAATAGGGTTTCTAGGCATTGATATCTATAATAGAAAAGTTTATATAAAAAGATTCTCAATTATAAGTTTAAGCTAGTTAGCGGTGTAAAAAAAATGAGAAAGCTGTTTTTGCCAGTATTGATGTTCTTTCTTAGTTTTAAGATGGTTCTAGCAAAAACAGACTTTATACCTGATATCTTAAAAGAGATGTTAACAGGTTTGTTTGTTGTTTTGCCGCAGGGTGCCAGAGCTGGCGGAACAGAGGTTTTTGTGATATGGGCAAAGTTCTTGTTCTTTATCATGCTGACTGCTATCATATATTTTGGAGCTAAAAAGTTATTCCAAGATAATGCAAGGATAGCTTTGATAGTATCTATATGTCTTTCTTTGACAGGAATCATCTTGATGCCTACTGGTATATTGATATTTCTTTTCCATGAGTTTACTGCAGTCCTTTCAATTGGCCTTGGTTTGCTGCCTGTTTTTGTCGGGCTTTATCTTAGGAGCAGGATCCCTGCTGACAATCCCATAATTAGGGCGTTGGTCATCATATTAGTCGCTATATTGGCCATAGTGTTTGCAGGATATATGATCGGATATTCTTCAGGGTCTGATGATCCTTCTGCACCAATATTTGACCAGGTTGGACAGTGGAGCATGGTCTTTGGAACTTTAGGATTGGTCTGGGGATTCTTTAGTTTTGTAACTGGATTTAGTTTTGGAGGGGCTGGGGCTGGTGGAACTCATGGCGCTACAGGAGGTAGAGATTGGCTGGGAAGGACAAAAGGAGCTGGAGCTGCACCTGGAACTATCGAAGCTTTGGGGTTGACCAAAAAAGAACAGACTTATGCTAAGGCTATAGTTGATCAAGATATGGTTGATCTGGATACTGATATAAAACTGGTAAATTATCTAAAACAGATGAAAGATTTTGTCGATAAGTATCTGACAAAGTGGTATTCTATCGCTGGAGTAAACTATGATGAATTCAGAAGAAGAAAGATGCTGATAAAGCCTAAACTAGATCAGGTATTGCATGTTGTAGAGAATAGGGAAGAGAGAGATAAAAAAGTGAATCAGATATTTGAAGAGAATAAGCTATTGTTGGATAGGATGGAGAAAGTTAATGTAGATGATTTAAGAATCATATTAAAAGAGATATATAAGAATAATAAAGATTATGATCAAGCACATAAAATATTAATAGACAATAAAAAAGTTAAAAGAGTCAAAACCAAAAAGGTTGAGGAATTTATGAAGCGCATAAATAAAGTATTAGAAGAAAAAAATAAAGAGCGGATAAAGGCTTTAGATGATTGCAAAAAAGAATTGACTAATAATGTCATTGGGCCATTAGGTAAGATTGAGCCTATTTGGGCTCCAGTAAAAGTAAGACAGACGTTTAATGATATTGAAAAGGCAATCGGTAAATGTATAGCTGAACTTGAGAAGATTATAGGGATAGATAATTATATGTTAAATCTTGGAAAAGAGTTGTATAAAGAAGATACTGAAATAAAAACACTTCTTGGTTTTTAGAGAAAATTTAAAATAAAAAAAATTAACCTAATCTTGAACTAAGTCCTTGTGCCATATTGGCAACATTTGTAAATAATTTCTTGAGCTCTTGAACTGTTTTTGCATCTCCCATCTTTATATAATCTGCTAAATTATGGGATATGCCTTGTTTTTGAAGCTCCTGATCCCTTTTTACCTGATCTAAAACTTCATTTTCAAATCTATGAAGGAATTCTAATGTGTTGAACATCATCTTTGTTGCTGTTGAAGCAGCTAAGCCCAGATTCTTGATGATCTTTTTCTCTTCAGAGATCACTCTTTCTGCTTTGCCTGATTTTAGATCAGCTTGTTCTCTTTTTTGTAAAGAGTCTATAACAACAATCTTTTTTTCAAGATCTCGTGCTTGATTGATAACATTGTATAGAATTATAGCATTGGTAGAGTAGCCCCTGACCATCTTTAATTTTGCTACGCTTACTTGTGAAAAATCACCTAGTCCCATATATATCACCTTTTTTATTTGATAATCAATTTTTATTTAACCACTATTTAAACTTTGTTGTGAAAAAGGATATATTTTAGTTAAATAATGATTATTAACATTTAATTTATTCACTTTATAATAGTAAAATATTAGAAAAGTTTATAAATTGATAATAGTTCTTATATGATATGGCAGTAACTCTTTTCGATAGAGTAAAAAATGAAGCAAGAGATAATAATAGATTAGTAGTCCATGATACTGTCATTCCTTCTAGAATACCTGCTGATCAGTTAAAAGAAGATTATGGTTTAGTCCAAGCTATAATGGATGAACTGCAGAATCATGTTGATGCTGCAACTGCTATGGGGACTGATGCGTGGGTAAGAGAGGTTGATGGTGGTTTTGAGATAGGAAATAAAGGAAGAGGTTATCATTGGGAAGATGTTGTTGATATGAAGTCATGTAAGAGGAAACAAATTACAGATCCAGAAGGGAATCCCATATGTACTATCGGTTATAATGGAGAAGGAATTAAACTTGCTGCCTTAAGGCTTATAAGTGAGGGTGTTGGTGTTCAACA
>JBDRQV010000109.1:0-7567 GCA_043826105.1 Nanobdellota archaeon
TTGAAAAAAAGAGTTGATGATTATGAGAATGAGTTTGGCAAGATAGAGAAGCCAAAAGCGATCGATATTGTCGAAAAAAAGAGGAAGAAGGAGAAGAAAGAAAAGAAAGAAACGATTGAGGCTCCTTCATATTTTGGATAAAACTAATAGGTGATGAAAAATGACTGAAAAAACAAAAACAAAGAAAGAAAAAATAATCGGGATAGATTTGGGAACATCAAATAGTGCTGCTGCTGTCTTACAAGCAGGCAAGCCAACAATAATTCCATCTGCTGAAGGAACTACCCAGTATGGGAAAGCATTTCCATCTGTAGTTGCTTTTACTAAAGATGGACAAAAGCTGGTCGGAGAATCTGCAAGAAGACAGGCTATTTCAAATCCTGAAAGGACAATAATGGCTGCAAAGAGGAAGATGGGAACCAAATTTACATATAAAATCAATGATAAGGATTATACTCCGCAGCAGATCTCTGCCTTTATCCTTCAGAAGATCAAGAAAGATGCAGAAGAGTTTATCGGAGAAAAGGTGAATAAAGCTGTCATAACATGTCCTGCTTATTTCGATGATGATCAAAGGCAGGCAACAAAAGACGCTGGAACAATTGCAGGATTAGAGGTTGTAAGGATAATAAATGAACCAACTGCTGCTTGTCTGGCTTATGGGCTTGACAAAAGTGACAAAGAGATGAAGATATTAGTATTTGATTTTGGAGGAGGCACACTAGATGTTACAATAATGGATTTTGGAGACGGTGTCTTTGAAGTAAAATCAACATCAGGCGATACCCAGTTAGGCGGAACAGATATGGATGAGGCTTTGATAAAACATATAGTCAAGGTGTTTAATAAAGAGCATGGTATTGATCTTGGTGAGGATGACACTGCTATGCAGCGTCTGAGAGAATCTTCTGAGAAAGCTAAGATTGAGTTGAGTACAACTACTGAAACAGATATCAATCTGCCGTTCATAACACAGAAAGACGGCTCACCTCTTCACTTACAGATGAAAATAACAAGGTCTAAGCTAGAGGAATTGATTGACCCGATGGTACAAAAATGCAAACAACCGATGGAGCAAGCACTGAAAGATGCAAAATTGAGTGCTAGTGATGTAGATAAGATAATTTTGGTCGGCGGCCCGACCAGGATGCCTATCATAAAGAAGTTTGTGGAAGACTACTTAGGAAAAAGTGCTGAAAGAGGTATAGATCCTATGGAATGTGTAGCTCAGGGAGCATCTATCCAGGCTGGAGTTCTGGCAGGAGAAGTTAAAGATATATTATTGTTAGATGTTACACCTCTTACCCTAGGTATTGAAACATTGGGAGGAGTTAGGACAGAACTGATAACAAGGAATACTACGATTCCAAGTAAAAAATCGCAGATATTTTCAACTGCTTCAGATAATCAACCTGCAGTTACTATCAATGTATTGCAAGGTGAAAGACCTATGGCTGCTGATAATAAGAGCCTGGGCAGATTTGATCTGGTTGGAATACCTCCTGCTTCAAGAGGAATACCTCAGATAGAGGTTACATTTGACATTGATGCAAATGG
This sequence comes from Nanobdellota archaeon, assembly GCA_043826105.1. GTDB lineage: Archaea > Nanobdellota > Nanobdellia > Woesearchaeales > DATDXC01 > JBDRQV01. The sequence continues at coordinate 1,558 of JBDRQV010000109.1, forward strand.
TATAATCCATGTATCTGCCAAAGATTTGGGAACTGGTAAGGAACAGAAAATACAGATCACTGCATCTCAAAAGCTTTCTGCAGAAGAGATTGAAAAGATGAAGAAGGATGCTGAAGTGCATGCAGAGGAAGACAAGAAAAGAAAAGAAAAAGCAGATACTTTAAACGAAGCAGAAGGAATAATAACCCAATATGAGAAGACAATAAAAGAGATGGGAGACAAAGTAGACAAGAAACAGATAGAGTCTATACAAAAAGACATCGATGCTCTGAAAGAATTGCTTAAGGACAGGGATAAGAACTATGAGATAATAAAGAAAGCTAAGGATGAATTGATAAAGAAATTCCAGAAAGTTTCCGAAGAACTCTATAAGAAAGCAGCAGAAGAACAGGCTAAGAAGCAACAGTCTGCTGGTTCTGCAGGCGGAGCTTCAGAAGAGCCCGAAGATGACAAAACAGTAGACGCAGATTACAAAGTAGAAGACGACGATAAAAAGAAGAAGAAGAAATAATTTTTTTCTTTTTTATTATGAAAATATTAGCTATCAATGGCAGCCCTAGAAAAGGGAACACCAGATTTATATTAGATAGATTGCTGGATCATAGTGATATAATCGATCTGAAAGATAAAGATATAGATTTCTGTGATGGATCAGATGAATGTTCTACCAAGACAGGAAAATGCAAGATTGCAGATGATATGGTTGATGTGTATGATAGACTAGAAGAAGCTGAGGTTATTGTGTTAGCTTCGCCTTGTTATTTTTATAATGTGAGTGCACTTATGAAGAATTTTATGGACAGATGCAATGTGTATTATTTTAATAAGAAGTTGAAGGGTAAGAAGTTTTACCTGATCATGGTCGGAGGGCATGAAGAATCAATCAAAGAAGGACTGAAATGCATGTCAAATTTTGTTAAGGGTATTTATGGAGAAGTATTTGGATTATATCATGTTGTAGCTGATAAAATTGGTGAAGTTGATAATAGTAAAGTTATTAAAGAAATTGAGAAGATTAAATTGAGATTAACCTGATAAGATGGCAAAAGAAAAAGATTATTACAAGATATTGGGAGTAGAGAAGAATGCTACTAAAGAGGATATTAAAAAAGCCTATAAGAAATTAGCTAAACAATATCATCCTGATGTAAGCAAAGATTCAGACGCTACCGAAAGATTCAAAGAAATAAATGAAGCTGCTGCTGTATTGGGTGATGATGAGAAAAGAACCAAGTATGATCAGTTCGGAAGCACTTATGAACAGTTTTCTGGTGGAAGAGGGTTTGATTTCTCAGACCTTGGCGGCGGATTTGAAAGTGTATTTGATTTTGGAGACATATTTGACCAGTTTTTTGGCGGCGGATTTGGCGGAAGGAGAAGGGCATCTGAGAAAAGAGGGACTAATCTAAGATATGATATGGAGATCACCCTTGAAGAGGCTTCTGAAGGTGTTATAAAGATAATAGAGATCCCAAGATTAGAAAGATGTGATAAATGTAATGGCAGCGGAGCTAAATCAGAATCAGATATTGTAGAATGTCCTAGTTGCGGTGGTTCAGGTATGGTAAGAAAAACCCAAAGAACTCCGTTCGGCATGTTCTCTACTACAACTTCATGCAGAAAATGCAGGGGAAGTGGAAGATATATCAAAGAAGAGTGTCCTAATTGTGATGGTACTGGTGTTGTCAAAAAAACAAGAAAGATAGAGATCAAGATTCCTGCTGGAGCTGAAGAAGGAACAAACTTACATCTAAGAGGAGAAGGAGAAGCTGGTGAGAAAGGAGGAAGAGAGGGGGATCTGTTCATAGTTATACATGTTAAAGAGCATGATATATTTGAAAGAAAAGGAGATGACATATTTGTTGATATAAAAATACCCTTCACTACTGCAACATTGGGTGGTGAGGTAGAGGTTCCTACCCTAAAAGGAAAAGCTAAACTGAAGATACCTTCTGGAACCCAAAGCGGAACACAATTCAAGATGAGAGGTCTAGGAATACCTTATCTGCATGGAGATGGAAAAGGCGATGAACTAGTTAAGGTAGAGATAGATGTTCCGACTAAATTAAATGCAAAACAGAAAAAATTACTGCAGGAATTTGAAAAAGAATATGATAAACAAGGATTTCTAAAGAGTGTTTTTAGATAGATTTATTAATGTAGATATTTTTCTTATATAATATGGAGATTAAAGATGTCTGCAAGATTAATGATAAATTAATACCTTATTTAAATGTCAGATCAGATATCCCTAAAATCAATAGTTTTAATCATGATCTTATCATAGCTAATGACATGGAATTTATCAAACCTGAGCTCCAAACTATAACTTTTTTTAATGTGATTAGAAAAGACTGGAAAGAAGTCGAGAAGTTTGAATTTAGGCATATGGATGTTGAAAAGACATTTGACAATATGATAAAGAAAGCTAGATTGATCTGATCCTGTTTACTCCTTTTATATTTTCAATATAAGTTGATATCTCTTCTGGGACAAGGTCTTTCCAATCATCACCTTTTATTATCTTATGGCGGATTATAGTTGCACTTATGCCATGTGTTAGTTTTATCTTTTTTACTTTGATATCCTTTTCTTTGAACAGGCGTTCTGTCTTTTCATTTCCTGTGTAAACGACATTAAATTCCGGAACTATCTTTTTGACATGATCTACCCATCTTTCATCATCATTTATATCAGGAACCGGGATTATGCAGTAATTTTGGATATTATCAGCTTTTAATGTATTTTCTACCATCTCTTCCCTTTCTTCATAAGTAAAAGGATTTTGTCGTGTATGGGATTCCTGAGAAGATCCTATGGCTATTATTATACGTTCACAATCTTTTAGAGTTAGTTTTATATCTTGCAGATGCGCCTTATGAAATGGCTGGAAGCGACCGATAAATATGGCAGTTTTCATTTTATTGATATAAAAGAGATATATTTTTAAATGTTTTCTTATTTTAATCAGAGAATGAAGTGTAATAATTGCCAGAAAGAGGATCAATGGTTAGAGATGATAGGCCAAGATTTTATCTGTAAGAAGTGCATAAATAAGAATAAGATCATGGGCTTGGTATATAGGACGCATATTGATACATTTCATTTCTTGATCAGGCAAGCAGAACCTAAGAGTTATTCTGAATTTATGAAAATAGATAGAAAAAAGGTTGAGAGTTTAGTCAATCTTAAAAAATATGGGATATTTCTAAAAACAACTAATGTTGTTGAGCTGGATTGAGTTATTTCAACTTAGAACTTTTGTAGATATGCTCTTTATATGGCTTCATCCTGTATATTTTTGGATGCATCTCTCTTTTTTCTAATTCTTCTTTAAGATTTTCTGCATAAGATGTCTGATCGTAACCTAAACAAATTATGCCTGGATTAATCTCTTCTATTATCTCGTATGGGTCTGCTTCGTAACCGATGACTGCTTTATCGACCATAGGCAGGTCTCTGACATGTTCTAATCTTTGCCTTTCGGAATATTTTGGCTCAATGCCTTTTATCTTTCTTATGGTGTCATCTCTAGCCAATACTACGACCAGCTTATCCCCTAATTTCTTTGATTCTTTTAGATAGAATAAATGACCAGGATGCAGAACATCGAAGCTGCCAAAACACATAACAGTTACCATTTTAGGTTCCAATTATCAGTAGAATACTTTTCCATATATAATTTTTGTGCTAATTCCTGCTCTTTTTTTGTTAATGTGTCTTCAGTAAAGTTTAAGCTTAATTCTGTTTCAAAACCTTTGATCATAGCTTTTTTTAGTTCATCGTAAGTTATTTCTTTTTTCAGTTCCTGGTTAATAGATGTCATCCTTTGGTTTAGCTTGTTTACTAATTCTTTGCTGTAGTTGCAGAATAAAGAACAGTATTTATCTATGTCCACTTCTATCAGGATCGCTCCGTGTTGCAATAGTTTTTTATTTATTCTCTTTTGAGCAGAACCAACTAATTTCCTTTTATTTACCAGAATCTCGTACCATGATGGATCATTGAAGCAGACAGCTGATTTTTCTCCTTTTTTTACTTCCTGGTTCATCTCGGGGTTTAAGTTTAGGTTTTTTAGGCCTTGCAAGAGACCTTTAGATATCTCTTTGTAAGAATCTATTATTGATTTGGGCATTTTATCTTCGTCTATTATGAAGGAGTATGTTAATTCTTTATCGTGTAGAACTGCATTTCCACCTGTTAGTCTTCTTACTAGTTTTATGTTATGTTTTTTTATATTATTGAAATTGAAAGAATTCTTGAACTGGAAATAGCCTATGCTTAATCCTGCCGGCTTCCAGCCATAAAACCTTAAAACTGGTTCTTTTGAGGTTAAAAGTGCTTCATCTATGGCCATATTCATATATGGGTCATTATATTTTGTATCTATAAGTCTGACTTTCATTTTATCGCATCTAAATAGCTCTGCTCAGCATTATAAGAACTTCTTACTAATGGTGCTGATTCAACATGCTTGAATCCTAGATTTTGTGCCATGGTCTTTAATTCGTTGAATTCTTCAGGAGTATAATATTTATCAACAGGCGCTAGATCTGGTCTTGGCTGTAAGTATTGCCCTATTGTCAGGATATCAACTTTTGCTAACCGCAATATGCGCATTGTCTTTTCAATCTCTGCTTTTGTTTCACCTAGACCTATCATCAGACCTGATTTTGTAATCTGCTTTGGATCAATCGCCTTAATATTTTTTAAGAATAATATTGAGCGTTTAAAATCTGCTTCTGACCTTAATTTTGGAAATAATCTTTCGACTGTCTCTATGTTATGTGCAAAGACGTCTGGTTCTGCGCTTAAGACAGATCTCATGGCGCCAATATCTCCTTTAAAATCAGGCGTTAATACTTCAACTTTTGCATCAGTCAGGTTTCTGATTGCCTTGATAGTATCTTTGAATGTCCTTGCTCCCCCATCTGCTAAGTCATCTCTGGTTACTGAGGTTATCACAGCATATTTTATATCTAGTTTTTTTATTATCTCTGCCACTTTTTCTGGTTCTTTTGCATCGACTTTTTGTGGTGTTCCTGTCTTGACATTGCAATATTGGCAGTTTCTTGTACATGTATCTCCGAGAATAAGAAAAGTGGCTGTCTTATTGTGCCAGCACTCTGCTATGTTAGGACAGTGAGCTTCTTCACAGATGGTGTGTGTGTTTCCGTCTGACAAAGATTTAATTCTAGCGTAATCTTCTGTTGAAGGAATTGATACTTTAAGCCATTCTGGTTTCATACTAAATGGAAAGAAGGATTGTTTTAAAAAGGTTGTTAAGTTTATCTAATATAAAAAGAAAAATAAAGAATGATTACCATTCATGGTCTTTTTTCATAAGTTCTACTGTATGGATAGCCCAAAGTAGTGGCTGTTTTATCTTATGGTAAACCCAAATCCATAAATCTCTCTCTTTTAAGTACTTAACATGCCTCTCTACATCTTCTTTCCTTTTTTGAGGATTATCACTATAACTATCGAAATAATCATTAAATTCGTCTTCTTCGGTTCGAAGACCGTCTAAAATATAGAAAACGGATCTTTCTATATCATATAACTCTTCCTCCAACCTATAGCCCTTATATTCTGTAGGAGTATCTATAAATCCCTTTTGTGGATTGTAATATTTTTTATTATTTATCTTCTTGATTAGTTCCTTTCCGAGATGTTCTTCTTTTTTTACTAATTGGTATAGTTGGTTAGCATAACTAGTTATTTTCTTTGTGAATGAGATAAACCCCTTTAATAATTTTTTAAATTGACTTTCTGTTAGATCTTTTCTTGCCAAACGTTTGTAAAAATCTAACATTGTCTTGAATCCGTGCATAACCTTATTGGTTAATATTAAAGATTTGACAAGATCATCTTCTTCAGCATTCTCTAGATCTTTGATTTCCTTTTCTAGTCTTTTCTTAGAAAAAAGCTTATTAAATCTTTTTTGATCAAATTCTGGTATATCGTTGTAATCTATTGCATTCATATTTATACTTTGATTTAATTATAA
>JBDRQV010000110.1:0-3224 GCA_043826105.1 Nanobdellota archaeon
TATCACCTTCTTTAACTATCTCTTTTTTGTTGGTTATCGCTTTCCCTTCTTCCCAATTTACTTTCCATACAATCACTCTTTGACCTGTAACTGTTGTCTGATCACTTAATATACTATAATGTTTCAATCCAAGTCCATTGAAAAAGAAAAGCCTAGTAAACATGCTTTTTGCTAGGGGAGGATCACACAATAATGATACATAATTTTCACCTTCTTTTATCAGTACTATAGATATAGGCATTATATCATCTTGGTATTCTTTTTCGATTAGGTCATCTTCTGTATTATAAACTAATGAATCCGGGTATTTTATGCCTTCTCTTGTAGGCAGTTCTGCATCATAAGAAGTTAAATTTATCAAAGCACCATTACTACATTCCAGCATGTTGTTTTTTTGAGTACATCCGCTTAGACCAGACCTATAGCTTGGCCATGGTGAAATCCATTGATCAGCTTTAGTATTCTGGATCTCATAATAGTAATTATCTGCTAGTTCAGGAGTTAAATTAAATTCTTTTTCTAAGGTGGTGGTTCCTTCATCATAATCTTTGCCAACTACACTTTGCCACATTTTAGCCCTTTTAAAATCCCATGAGCCAAAGTGCGCCCAAACTCCTGCTTTTCCTATCATATCTTCTGAGGTAATGTAATATTGTTCTATCAAATCATCACAATGTGTGAGTTCTAAAACAGATTTGGATTGTTCTTCTGTTAAACCATTTTTTAATAATATATCTTTGGCTCCTTGTTTATCTAATAATATGATCTCATTGAGTATATCGATTGATTTTACTCCGTTCTTAACATAGCTATCTAACACACCAAATGCACTTTCCTGGCCACAATTTAACATCTTTAGTATACCTATATTCTCTTCTTCATCGTCAACAAGTAAACTCTTACCTACCCAATGGATCCTTTTTCCTTGGTCAGCACCATCAAATGTGACTCTTCTTTCAGCAATTGTGACAAACCAATGGCCAAAATCCCACCATGATGTGATTATGCCATCTTCAGAGTCTTCTTTTATAGCTGTTAGACTATCATACCAAACATCGCTCATACTAGGTATCTCATTAAGGGCTGTGCTATGGGCTGCTTCGCATAGACCATGGGTACAGAAAGGCAAGTTTGTTGAGGATACAGGAATGGGTGAAATACCTATTGTCAATAGCAGCATAATTATCATTACAGTGGAAGTCATAATCTTATTGATATGCAGTTCTTTAGACATCCAATCTCTTAGGGAAGAGTATATGTTGCCCATAGCAATGCCAAAAGCGATTGCAAATGCAGGAACCATCAATATTGCAAATCTGACGCCTTTTGTAAATGCATATGCTGTTCCTAAGAACCAGATTATCAATAAGATGGCATACTTAATATCTATCTTACCTTCTTCATTTTTCTTAAATAGTGTCCATATTATCCCTGCTATGGCTATGGCAAATAGAAGTCTTCCACCCATCTGATTTATGATATCAATCAATTGAGGTGGATTGAATTCTGCAACAGTTGTCAATACATTAGGCCAAATAGTCTTGACGCCCACTTCTTTCAATCTTATAAAACTGAATGTACGTGTAAATCCAGTTAAATAATAATTAAATCCCTTGAGCCATGAAACAAAAATTCCACTAGACAATAAATATATACCTAATGTCATAAATGGTAGCTTAATCTCTTTTAATGATAAAAAATGTAGTATTCCTTTTTTTAATTCTTTAATATTGGCTATGCATATATATAGGATATAAATGCCTATTGTTGCTATAACAAAGTTGAAAACATAACTCCATCCATTGGACCATACCCAACAAAACAATCCAGTAAAGAATCCTGCCAATACTGTTAAAGATACTTTTTTTTTCAAATCACTTGTCTCAAAGGCACTTAAAAATACCCACACGATTATTAATGGGAGCAATATGTTATAAGCATCTGTGTCTGAAAATCCTGCAGGTGTTCTACCTAACAATGATGTATTGAGCGCTATTATCATTCCAGCAAAGAAACCACCTAAAATTCCTCCAAATTTCTTAGCGATAAAGAAGGCAGGAATTACTGAAAGTGCAATCAATATGACAGGCATTAAAAAAGAAGTCCTGAGTAATGTGAAATTTTTATTAAACATATGGATAATCTTATATAATTGGGCTTCAAGTATTGGATGTAATTGTTTGGAAACAACATTATTCAATCTACCATTTCTTAAAGTATAAACTGAAGTGCCATTAACTATCTTATTTCCAGTATGGCCATAATTAATATAATTACGAGCCTGGCCGTACCATAGGTAAGGATCAATAGCTAATAGATATGTCTGTCCATCATCATCCTTAAATTTACTTTTGAAATAATTAGAAGTCCCTTGTATCTGTTCATCAATCTGATTTTTTTGATCATTAAGCACTTTTTCAAATTCAGTATTGACTAATGTGTTTTTATTGGCATCAGGCAGATTAGGATATTGTTGGTCAATTTGGGCACGAATTTCTGATTTATATGCATTATAGACTGAGTTTTCTGCCCATTGGTCTGTAATTGGGAGATATGATGGGTACATCCTGAAGAATATGCTAAAAAATATAGGGATCAAAATCACTAATATCATGCCGTATCTTTTGAAAAAAGCACCCCATTCTTTTTCTTTAAATACCTCTTTGATCTTATCGATATTTATTGATTCGTCTTGTTTTGGAATTTCACTTGTTTTTATCTTTTCAATATCTCTTTTAGTTTTTTCAATGGCTTTTTTATCTTCTTCTAAACCCTTCTCAAGAATTTCTTCTTCTGTGTCAATAGATTTAGCTAATTTTCTATCTTCTTTAATATCTGTCTCAGCATTTGTTATGTTTTCCTTATCTTCTTTTAAAATGTGGATTATCTTTTCTTCTTTATCGATCTCTTCTTTAAGATCCTGCTCAGTTTGTTTAAGCTGACTTTCTATCTTATTAACATCATCTTTTTTCTTTTTCTTGAATATATTCTTCAATCTGCTTAAGTCTATAGTGATTCCTTCATCATCTTTGTTGTCTTGCATCAAACCACCTTCCTCTTGGGAAAAGAAAGTATATTAAAAAGCTTTCTATTTATAATAAATATTTTAAGAAATACAATAGTTTTGGTTCTTTAAATGCTAATTTCAGGGCAAATTCAGATAAGTTATCCCTTTCAGAAGTTTCTATCATCTTTCTTAATCTTTCTTTTTGAAAAAGATCTGT
>JBDRQV010000111.1:0-3380 GCA_043826105.1 Nanobdellota archaeon
ACCACATTATGTTTTAACGCTATAACCGGTCCCTCATTGCTTCTTGGATCCACCCTTGGAGTTATACTCTTAAAATCCAATACAAATTGTGTCGGATTGAAATTCACGCTGATCTCATGTGCAAAAAACGCATCTCCATCATTGATCCCAAAATTTACTCTTTTTTCACCAGCATTTTCACTCATTTTTACACCTCAAACATCCTTTTTTTCTGAAGATTGAAAATATTCAATTTTCATATCATCATAATCTAATATCTTTTTCAGCCTCTTTTCATCTGCAATAAAATCTTTCAATTCTCCTCCGGGCAGTGTTTTTCCTCCTGTTTTGAGATAAGTTGCAAATTGTCTTATTGATTCAGGATCGTTCTTATTAACAAAGTAATTGAGCATAAACCATAATGTCAGCTCTTCTCCGACATCGCTGCAATTATTGATCTTGCATTGCAAAGGCTTAACTTCATGTATCTTACATCCTGCTTCTTTTTCAAAAAAGACACATCTTCCATAAGGCATATCCTTACGGATCAATTTTGGCCTCAACTTCTTTATGTTGAACTTTTCTATCTCCTCCATATACTCTTTTTTTAATTCCTCTTTGTCTATTCTCAAAAATTTGGCTATCTTTTCAAGATCATCATCCGCTAAAACTCCTGAACCATACTGGCAGCAATGTCCGCATTTCTTACATGGTTCACCTAATTTGATTATTTCTTTTAGCAGAGTGTTCTTGGTTATCATTTAGTGCTTACCTTTACCTTGGCATATCTCAATATCTTATCATTAAGCATATATCCCTTTTGAAGTTCCTCTATTATCATATCTTCTTCCTTGTCAGACTTTTCTTTCAATAAGACTTCATGTAGATTAGGGTCACATTTACCCTCTGTCTTGATCTTTTTCAATCCTTCCTTCTCAAGTATGCTGAAAAACTGCGAATATATCAGCTCCATACCTTTGATGAACTTTTCTTTATCAGCAGTACTCTTAAAAGCTAATTCAAATGAATCCAGTATAGGTAATATCTTATCTATAATATCTGCTTTAGCATACTTCCTGAACTCATTTTTCTCTTTTTCAACATATTTTCTATAATTTTCAAACTCAGCCTGTAGTCTCTGTAAGCTGTCTGTCAGCTCTGCAATCTTAACATCCTTAATATCTTCTTTTGAAGTATCTTTCTTCACTTCTTTTTCCACACTATCATCTCTTATTTCCTTGACTTTCTTCTTTAGCTTATCTATACTCTCTTTTGTCATTTTGCACCTCTAAAAAAATAAACAACCAAATAAAACATTATTTTATATCGATTCTTTTGCCCTTTTTATGTTCGATCTGTTTTGCTTTCGGTATCTCTACTCTCAACAGCCCATCTTTGAACACAGCAGCAGCCTGTTCAGGCTTGACTTCTGCAGGCAATGGAAACTTTCTATAAAATTGGGCAGATCTTGCTTCATAGCTATAAGCTCCTTTCTGTTTGACTTCTTTTTCAGTTTTATTCAGAGCCTTGACTTCAATAGAATCTTCACCAACATTTAATTCAATGTTCTCTTTCGGAACACCAGGCAGTTCAATCTGAACAATCACCTTTGATTCTGTTTCACTTATCCCACTTACAGGTAATCTAACTCTGTCAGCAGGCACTAATTTTTTCCCACTTGCTTTTAGCAACGGTACTTTTCCGGTTTCAGATAACCTTTCATACAATCTGTCCATCTCCTTATGCATCCTTCTTAATTCTTCAAATTGGTCCAAAATCATCTCAATCACCTCCGATTTGGCTGTTGACTTTAAATCAACAAATAATGTGTATAATCAACTAATATATAAATCTTTCGCTTTTTTATCAAATGTTTATCCAAATATTTAAATAATCTGACACTTTTTGGTTAGAATATGAGAATATATCAAAGAAAAATAACTATCATCAGCATAAGAAAGCCCATGGAAGAAAGTGTTAATCAAGAGCTTCAGTGGTTAGGCCAATCTTTAGGATTATTTAATCTAAGAGATAAAGATAAATCTTGTTTCAGGACTTTTGTAGAGCTATTAAAGGCAGCAAAGATAAAACATCCTCTGACTTCTGACCAACTGGCATATCAGCTTGGATTGAGCAGGGGAACAGTGATTCATCACATAAACACACTTATGGGTTCAGGGTTGGTAGTAAGGGAAGGAAATAGGTATATGCTTAGGGTAGATAATCTGACTGAACTTATAGATGAATTAGAGAGCGATATAGATTCAACTTTAAAAAAACTAAGGCAGATAGCAGGGAAAATTGATGAAAGATTAAGGCTTTAATTAAAGAAAGGCATCTTCTGAGTTATAAATAGAAATATTATGAACAATACATACAATCCAATAAACACAATTCCCTCAATTCTCCTTATTTCCCAATGGCTTCTTATGAATATTAATAGAAAAATACCCATAATTATCATGATAGGCATAGAATAGACTAATATGGATTTTATAACTTCTAATGGCACGATCAATCCGGAAACACCAATTATCAAAAATATATTAGCAATATTTGAGCCGACAATATTGCCTATAGCTATATTAGCATAACCTTTTCTTATGGCAGCGATAGAAACACTAAGCTCAGGCAGTGATGTTCCGACAGCTATTAAAGTGATGCCTATCAAAGCAGACGGTACATTAAATATTTCTGCAAAAAATATTGCTTCCTCTACAACATACTTCGCACCTAATACTACTGCAGCACCACCCAAGATAAGGGTAAATAAATCTTTTAATAACCCCAATTCAAATTTTCTTATAACCTCTTCTTTATTCTTCTTTCTTCTTCCATCTCTGATCGAAAAGGCCTTATTTTTTATCGTAACCAGATACTTAAATCTAAAGAAATACCTAAGAAAACTTCGAAAATTATACTGTTCTTTGAATTCGGGTTTTATCTCCAGCAAAAAAGCCATGTAAACAAGATAGAACAACAGCAAGATACCAGCTTCTATCTTAGAGATCACTCCATTTATGGCAAATGCTAAAAATAAAAAACCAGCAAATAACATTATATGCCCATCCCTCTCGACCATTTCACGCTTAGTCCTCATAACTCTGATTACTGTGGCTACACCCACGATTAATCCTATATTAGCAATATTCGAACCCACAACATTTCCGATTATGATCTGAGTTTCATTTTCAATAGCTGCAACTATTGATGATGCAAGTTCAGGTATAGAAGTTCCAAGAGCAACTACTGTAAGTCCGATCACAAATTCAGAAACACCAAATCTTTCAGCTATCAAAGCAGCAGACTTGACAAAATAATCAGATCCCATCACGAGAAAGACTAACGCAACAAAAAATATTATTGATTCAATTATCATTTTCTTCTAAATTTTTTGATAA
>JBDRQV010000112.1:0-7948 GCA_043826105.1 Nanobdellota archaeon
TAAATATTAAATATAAGAAAACAATACCCAAACTATGATAGAAAGACTAAAGCAAAGATTTGACAGCCTGCTAAAAGTATTTGAAATTATTTACATAATTGAAAATACTAAACCAGCTGCACGTATGATGGTCTTTGAAGATGAGTACAACTCAACCAGATCATTTTTAAAAGAATTAAATCTCTATATAGGCAGATCAGATTTTAAAGTTTCTAAAATAGACAGCTCTCCTTATTCAAACAAAGGAGAGATAATAAAAGGCAAAGAAAAAGGATACTATTTTGCATATATATCAAAAAACAAAGATGTGATCAAAAGATTAAAGCAGTATGAAAAAGATAAAGACCATATTAATTTAGGCCTAAGTTTAGGCTACCCAAAATGCTGCTGTGAATTCTTTGACAAACAGCACAAAACCCAAGAAAAAAGATTCAATGATTATATTCTGCCAGCATTAGAAAATTCAAAAGGATTTATTTTCCCGTTTTATAACAATGTTGCATCAAGATATTTTGATCTTGCATTATTAAGTCATTTCCCATGCAACTTTGATTGTAAACATTCAATAGATATTGCTAAAAATAACCTCAAAGTGATTGAAAAAAATTCTGAAGAATACTCGGCCATACTCAGGGGAATGTTAAAAGGCGGCATAATATACACAGAAAATTATGGGGTTTTCCTGCTAAGAAATGCAAAAATAAGAGATAATATGATATATTATGAAAGTGTTATGGGAAGCCAGAATAACAAGATGTCTGTCCTATTAAAAAGCAACAGCCAGATAAAGATAATAGACAAAAACCATATTAAAGTAGAAAAACAAGATATCCATACAAAAAACATAGGATTTATGTATTTTATTTAGAATAGACACTGAATAAAGTATCATTAACCTTAAAACTTCTTTCTTTTTTCAGATAGGATGGATGAAAATGATGGCCATGTATGATAAGTTTGCCTTTTAACTCCCCTATGAGTTTATCCTCAACACCCCTATGCAGCGGCTGATCAGGAGCATGAAAAATAACATCATAAGCTGAGATATCATGATTAAAGAAATCATCATTGATAAATTTAGCATTTGTTATCTGTAATTTATCCCTTATATCTATAGCCTTCCCTGTTAGGATTGGATCATATTCTATTCCAGTTGAATTCTTGCAGAATAATGCTGCCATCAGAGTAACCTTTCCATCGCCAGAACCTAGATCAAGAAAATTAGTAAATCTTCCTAGACTAAGCTTTCTGAAGGCTTGATAAACTTCATCTGAAACAGATGGTCCCCAAAATCCAACACATGTATCTTTAGCTAATAGTTTACCATTCTTTATTTCTGACATATAAAAATTATCATACTCTTTTTTTATATCAACAAATTTGCCCATTTTTCATCTCTTTTTTAATAAATAATAAATAATTTATAGTTAGTGTTAATAAAATTTTCTCAAAAACCTACCATCTTGTAGGATCATGCTCATTATATCTCTTCAATTTATATATTATTGATCGGGTTGCAACAAGCCTGTTTGCAACATCCTTTGTCAAAGATCGATAGTTTATCTTTTCCAGCTTCTCTCCAAGGGCATCAACCCTGCTCAAAACATCATCTGTCGGTGCCTGATAAGCAAGCCCAGCAGCTTCTTCATAAGCCTGATTCACCATATATTGTAATTGCTTAGTTGATGTTTCTTCAACCACAGCTTCCCGCGTCTTCCCTTCTAGATCTTCAGGTGGTGGCCCAAACAGATCAGATATGTCTACCTTCTTGGTTTCAGGAACCCTGACTTTCTTCTCTACAGACTCTTTCTCGATCGCTACCTCACTTTCCTTGATGAGGTCTTCAGCTTCCAGTATCTGTTTCTTGCTGTCTTCTTCTATCTCTTTAAGCTTCTTTATTCTATCAGCATGATTTAATTTTGCCAGCTCTTCTTTGTTTATTTCCACCATAATGATAGGTAATAGTTTCAAAGCTAAAAACTTTTCTATGAAATATGGTCTTTAATATGACAAATGCAAGGCCGTAAAGATCGACAAAGCCAAATCTTTACTCCATAGGAACTTGGCTCCATAATGTCCAATCGTTTGAAGGTGCATAAGCTCCGAATATGAAGTAAGGTGGCTTGTCTTGACCAAAATATGAATATTGTACTCCACCCCATGTCTGAGGCCTCACACCTCCTGCTGATGATCCACCATAAGCACCATAGATAGGACTACCTATATATCTCCAGGTCTTCATCAGACCATGAAAGTCTGAAACATCAGTAGATGCGTCTGCACCTGGCTCTACAGTTATAGCCTTATCATAACCATGCTTCTTCAATATCTTAAGTACATCCTTTACCGGAGTATTACCTTGTCCGGGAGCAAGATGATCATCCTGAAATCCAAAATTATCAGTCAGATGTATATTACCTATATACCCCCCTTTTGCCAGCTTTTCAAACTCTTTTAGATACCATTGCTTAAAATCATTATCAGTTTGCTCTATGCTCTGGCCTGGCTTAGGCTGCCAGTATTTCCTCCATAAGTTTGCATGACCTGTATCAAAAGTAGCCTTGATGTATCTTTCAGCCATTTTCTCTGCTTCGTCTTTTGACATCTTAGAATTATAGAATTCACTCTTGCCCCAGATAGTACTTTTATAGTCTTTATTGCTTTTATCCATAAGTCCAAAAGGTATCTCTTGTTCTGTTAAAAAACGTACAAACCACTTCCTTGATTCATCTATTACATATTTTAATTCAGTAGGATGACCGCCAAACTTATCTGGAAAGATATTCTCTATAGCTAAAAATACTGGATTATTAGGATCCTTTGTCCTTTGCATAGCCCTTAATCCTGCCTCTGCATACATCCTTGCACCATGAAGCTTGAATCTTTTATAGGGCGTTATGATATGTTCCTTTGTTTCTGCTGTATCTTCTGCTTGCTGTTCCTGAGAAGCAGACGCTTGACGAGCAAACTCTAAGTTGACCCTAGTCTCCTTGATCAGATTATCTATGATCTCAACAGGATTCTTATATTCAGGAGGTGCAAAATCTGCTCCAATAAACCTAGTTATGCTTGTATCTTGTTTGAACAGTTTCCATTGTTCATCTTTAGGCATCTTTTCCATCAAGTCAGCATAAAATTCTCTGGCTCCCTTCAATGAGCTTAAAGCTTTTAAGTGCGTATCCATCTTTTCTGCATACTGTAATGCCCATCCTCGTGAATGCCCTTCATTAGTCTCAAGTGTCGCATGCAGATAAGCTTCATCTGGATAGACTACACCTTTATAATACCACCAATAATCATCCTCTGGATTCATACCCCTCATCTCTTTCCAATGTTGTCTCTTAAATTCTGTCTGTTCTTTTGCTTCCTTGACAAAGTCATTAAATTCTTTATAGTCTACTACAAATCTGTTACTATCAGGATCAAAATCAGGTACTCTTCCGTATTTGGGATTATAAGGATCAATGATCTTTTTTCCTTCGTAATCAATATAATCTCCTTTTTTTATCTTTGTAGTCTGACCCTTGTATTTATTCATCCATTTGTCAGTCTCTTTATTGATAGCAAGATTATCCTGATATATTCCATCATACTCTTTGTCTGCCCTTTTCCACCTTGGAACTGCAATTTTCCTGTCCCTCTGTACTGTCTCCATCTTCTGGCTTGTCCTGTCATCCAGCAATATAAATTGTGCATCATGAGCTTCCTGTTGTATCTTCTTAAACAATAATCTCCCTGAATCTGGATCATATGAAAGATTTCTCTGCATAGTAGGATCATCTACATTTATCTCAGTCAATGGCCTGTCCCATTCACCTGTATGGACAACAACAGATCCGCTTCCTGCTGTATCTGCTGCAAAATCTATCGAACGCATTATCTCATGAAGATTTTGTCTTGCATTTGTCTGTGAAAAATTATCTCTTTGGTCTCTCCCCATAATACCCATCATCGGATATGGTGCATGCGTTGTCAATTTTATCTCATTTATCTTTGCCAACTCCCTTATTGCCTGCCTTTGGTCTTCACCATACATACCCGGAGTCTGAGCCTGTCTATTACCTGAATATGCACCTGGAAAACCGATCTCTATACTGCCAGCACCCATCCTTATCTTACTATATATTCCAGAAACATTTGAAGCAGAGATACCCATAGGGACAGACATACCGATATCCTTAGTTGTTAGATTTAACTCTTCACCAAGTGTAGGGGCATAACTATCTGAATCCATAGCATTATGGTAATCTACAACTGGGCCGGGCGAATAAAATTCCATTTTTTCTCCTAACTGATCATACAACTAATTATATTTTACCAATTTAACATCGCATGATGTTTCTTAAAATGATGATATGTAGACCACATGTTATCTTTAGCCTTTTTTGCTGCTTCTGATTTCCCTAATTCTGCAACATAAGCATCTTGCCTTGATTTTGGCTTTTCCTTCACCACTTTTGCTGAATAAGGCCTGAATAGGTTATTTATGCTGATAAAAGGCTTTAATAATGGAACTCCTTTTGAAACTGGTTTCTCATCCTTAGATTCTTTCTTTGGATTCGGCTTTCTCTTAACATCCTCCTCTCCTGCCTCAACTAAATAATCCATCAATTCATCACCTAAAGCTTCCATTGCAGCCTTGACAGAAACATCTATCATGCCCAATAGTTTAAATTCCTCTTCCCTCTTCATCTCTTTATAGTTGTCTATATCTTTTTGGTTCCATGAATATGCTCTCCAATTCATCTCAACTCTACCGACGTGCAAAGGACCCTTCTGCCATCCTTCTTGTTGATAACTCATCTCAGGCCTGGTCCTAAACCAGAAATGGATCAATATTACTGGAGTATATCCTCCTTCTTTCATAGGCATCCTGGCTAATATCTCTACTTCTATCAATGAAGTTTCAAAAGCGACTAACAGGTCAGCAGTATCCATCTTTGTCTGGTCCATCTGCAATCTCTGGACATTTTTTAGATATGGCTTTACCCACGCCATATACATCCTTATGATCTCATAATGTTGCCTCAAATATTTCAAAGTAAACTGCCTTCTTGTTTTGATCTCTTCAAAAGTATGTTCTTTCCATGACAAAAATGTCCTAAGCTTTCTTTTTAGGACTTCCCTTACTTTTCTATTGAACTCAGATCTGTGTTTTTCAACATATAGATCAACATCTTGTTGTTTAGCTGGGTGGGTGCTAAAAAACAGGTCAGGCAAAGTAGTAAATTGAACTTCTCTGGCCATTCCATATACAGAAGCAGGATTTTTTGCACCCTGTTCGACCATATCGACCCATATGCCCTTTAAAGTTATCTCTGCACTCTCTCTGCTTGGACTATCTACCTTAAAAGAATCCACATAATAACTTAACCTTTCATCTAAAACCCTTAACTCTCTGACCAGCTGAAACAACTCCTTGACCATCTTACCGACAGTAGCTAAATACTGGCTTACTTTATCTTGCTGTGAACCCAGACGTTGCTGTGATGTTCCAAAAAAAGATGAATTTTCAGCTGCAGCAAAGACATCTGTTATCTTATCAATATAAGGAAATCCATTATAATAACGCAAATAATGAAGCACCCAAAAATATGGTTCCTCGATAGAGATATTATATCCCTCTACATAAAGACGATACCTGTTCAAAGGTTTAGGATAGCCTGTAGCTATTTTAGGCGCTTTCCTATTTTCCTCATCTTTTTCAGGTTCAAACCCGAAATTCTTGAGCTCTTCGTCACTTATCATTTACATCCTCTTTTCCTATATCAACACTAATTTTAGTATATTTAAAGTTTCTCATTCCTTATACAGCACAACTACAAATCCTACTGCATCTATCAATTCTGATTCTGTCTTTCTGGCTATCTCTTCTGCAAGCTGCTTCTTGTTTTTATCTGCTAAAGCAGATCTTAAAAACTTAATTTTTATCAGCTTTTTTTTGATCAAGATACATTTTATTTCCTCGACTACACTGTCTGTAATGCCTGATTTGCCTATCCTTAATACAGGTTCCAAAAGTTTAGCTTTTTCTTTTAGTTTCATTTTGATTCAAACTACCCCCTTTCTCTCATAATTCAAAGGATGCTCATGGCCCAGATATTTCCTTTGATGTAATTGCTTTATATGCTTTAATTTTAATTCAATGATCTTATTTACATCACCTGTAAAATCCTGTATTAGCAATGAAACATGGTCACCTCCTAAAAAATGAGGTAAGATCACATAATCTGCTCCAGCATCGTATAAAGATAAAGCCTCCTCTACATGGTTAGCAGTCACATACAATATTGCGTCCTTATTGACCTGTTTAACTTTTTTTACCAACAATAGACTATCCACTACATCAGGTATAGTAGATATTATCATTTTAGCTTCTTTCAAAGGCAGCCTGCCTATAAGCTCGATATCGCCCAGATCACCATATATGCAGGGAATCTTGTTCCTTATTAAGTATTTGATTATTTCAGGATTAAAGTCAACAACCAACATGCTCTTTTTCATCTTTCTTATAGTATTAGCAATGGTATAGCCTACCCTATTATGGCCGCATAATATCACATCTGCTTTCTTCTTTGGCATGTATTCTAGTTCTTCTTCACTTGACGCAAGCCTATCCAACCAGCCAAATTTCTTAGCTAGCTTATGGTAAAATAAATGATCATACTTCACATAATATGATGTTAACACAATAGTTATGACTGCCAAAATTACTGTTAAAAGATAGATTTCATGACTGATATGTCCCAATACCAATCCCTGTGAAACAATGATCAAAGAAAATTCACTGACCTGTCCTAAGGACATACCCGTATAAAAAGAGGTTCTCTTCTTAAATCCAAAATAAGAAGTTACAAACATAGTGATGATAGGTTTTAAAAAAACAGTGGCTAATAATATCAAAAATAATGGGACCATTATTTTGCTCACAGAACCAACAGCAAGATCCATGCCTAAAGAGACAAAAAAGATCGTAGAAAAGAAATCCCTCAATGATTTTACTCTGCTGATTATCTCAATATTATATGGAAGATTAGCCAATGTAACTCCTGCTATAAATGCACCTATGATTATTGAAAAACCTATATAGTTAAAAAGGATTGAAAATAAGAAACATACAAATAAAGCAATCAAAAGCAGCATTTCTTGTGACTTTGCTGCAAATGTAAATATTTTTGGAAAAACAAACTTGCTGGCTAAGAATGCAATACCTACAACAACTCCTGCTTTTAATAAGGAAAGGAACAATGACCAAACAGACATCTGATTCAAAGAGCCAAGAATAGATAAAGCAAATATTGCAAATACATCCTGCATCAATAATATACCTATGATTATCCTGCCATGCAGCGTATCAAGCTCTCTCTTATCAGACAACAGCTTTAAGACAACCATTGTCGAACTAAAAGCTATAACCATACCCAAATAAACTGCTTCAAGCGGCAAAAAACCAAGCAATGAAGCCAGGATAAATCCCACACTAAAAAGTGCAAGTATCTGGATAGTGCCGCCTAAAGTCCCGACCAAACCTATATTCTTCAGCTTCCTTAGGTCAATCTCCAAACCAACTATAAAGAGCAAGAATGCTATCCCTATCTCAGAAAGGGTGATTATAGTACTTTTTTCTGTTATCCATCCCATCCATGGACCTATAAACAACCCAGTTAAGATATATGCTGGAATAAGTGGTTGTTTTATCAATCTGGCCATTAAAGCAAATACAGTTGCTATGATTATGATCATACCTATATCAAAAAATATATTATTCATCTTTTTATCTCCAAAACAAAGCCTTCCTTATGTTTCTTAAACTCTAGTTCTGTCCCTTTCTTTAGATCCTCATATTCTGCAAGCCGCTTAGGGATTGTTATGATCAACTGTCCAGACGGCAGCTCTTGTATTTTTACCATTTTAATCTTAAAATACTATTATTTTTAATATTATTTTA
>JBDRQV010000113.1:0-6048 GCA_043826105.1 Nanobdellota archaeon
GATAAACTTTGGAAAAGGATCTTATATAATCTCATTGCCCAAATCATGGGTTAATAAGAATAATCTTCAAAAAGGAGCCTTGATAGGGATCGAAGAGATCAAGACAGGACTGATGTTATCTGCAGACGTTTCTGCTACAAAAAAAGAAGAAAGGAATATAACTATAATTGCTGACGAAAAAGTCATGGAAAGGATAAAAGCAGAGATTGTTTCTGCTTATCTAAATAATTATGATACTATAGAGATAATATCTAAAGACTTGAAAAAAAATATAAAAGAGATCAAAGAAATCTTTATGTATTTGGCAGGTATGGAGATCCTTGAACAGACTTCAACAAGATTAGTAGCAAAAGATTTGATAGATCTTAATGAAATCTCAGTCACATCTCTGATAAACAGGATGGATATTATCACAAGGTCGATGATCAGTGATGTCTTATCTTTTACTCAAGGCAATGTAGACTATGAGAGTGTCCAGCAAAGGGATACAGAAGTAAACAGATTAAATTTTCTAGCCCAAAGATTTATTAAAAAAGCATTATCAGATCCGCAGGTTGCTAAATCTACCACAAAAGACCCATGGCAGTTAGTTTCTGACCACATGGTAGCTCTGGAGATTGAGAAGCTGGCAGATAAGCAGAAAAGAATCGCAGAACTTCTAAAAGATACCAAGATAGGAAAGAACGAATTGGATAAATTAAAAGAGATCTATAAAACTATCCAGCAATATTACTTAAACGTCATGAAAGCATATATCAATAAGGATAAAGAACTTGCATTAGATATAGAATTATCGCACGAAGACAGGTTTAATCTCTGCAACAAATTTTTAGAGTCTTATTACCCGAAAAAAAAGCAAAGCCATGCAGATTTCACATCTGTAGCATTGATAATTGAAAACCTAAAATCAACAATAAGTTTAGTAAAGAACATAGCCAGAACTATATTGGGCTGTTAATACTATTCTGGAATGATAACCTTTTTATATTTATTTATCTTCACGGATATGTCCCAAGACTTGAATGATTCTTAAAAAAAGATTATGTAATATTGCTCTGCAATATATCTCTGTTCTTGCAGGAGCAATTAGTTTAGAGCTTACACTAGCTCCAAACTTCTGTTTCAATGAATGAAATATACTTTCAACCCTATTTCTTCGATTATACAATTTCTGAGGGAAATTATCCTTAAGTCTCTTTCGTATCTGGCCTCTTGCCCAATTCTTCTTTACTGGCGCTATGCTTCTAATATTTTGCATAGCAAAATATCTATGTAGCTTTTCGCTATCATAGCCTTTATCCATAAGCAATATTTTTGGTTTTTTAATCAATCTCCTAGCAAGATATTTTACATCTTTAATGTCATGAGCATACCTTTTTCTAATTCTTAAACTGAGTATTTGACTATTCTCCCCAACAATAATACTCAAATGATACCCCTTACAAAATGGCCTTTTAGCGTCAATACGACGAATATAGTGCTCACTAGCTTTTGTTCTCTCAAGTCCTGTTCCATCTATACTAACTATGCTAGTTATCTTAGTTATCGTTTCATAGAACATCTTTTGCCAGAATGGCAATTTTAACTTAGAACTATATCTTTGTAAGGTACTTTTTGTAGCTGTTTTAAAGCCTAGACTTCTTAAAAAATTAGTTGTTCGACGATAACTAAATTGACATTCTGCTCTGATGAATAAAGCAAAAACATGGTGCCATGTCTCATACATCTTAGGTCCAAAGCGATGAAGAAATCTAGGCACACCACACTTTTCCAGTAAATGCTTAATTTTATTTACTAGTTGTTTTTCTTTTTTCATGGGGAGCTTCTACCTCCCTACCCCTCCATTAGTATAACTATTGGTGGAGGGGTTTATAATTTTTTAGATTTGGGACAGACCCTATCTTCACTTATAGATAGGGGGTGGATAATATGGCACAAGATCCATCTATGGTAATCAAGTATTGGGGAGTTAGGGGAAGCATTCCTGCACCACTTACTAGCAAAGAGCTAAGAGAAAGAAACCTTGCTCTGATAGGACAAATTCTTGATGATGGAGGTACAGAAAGGATTTTTAAAGGTAGAAAAGCAAGACAGAAAACAATTGAAAAATATCTTGATTCACTACCTTTTCATTTAGTCGATACTTATGGTGGAGATACAAGCTGCATAGAAATTCAAGCCAGAGGTACACCCCTGATAATAGTAGATGCAGGAACTGGATTAAGACATCTAGGAAATGACATGATGGGGAGATTATTTTCTAATCAGCACTTCAACCCTATTTCTTCAGACTATACAACAAAGAGAGAGATACATATGCTTTTTTCTCATTACCATTGGGACCATATACAGGGTTTTCCATTTTTTGTGCCTAGCTTTTTAACAGGTGAAAATAAAGTTACTATGCATTTTTATGGTAAACTGGATGCTATAAAACACTTAGAAGAAGTTTTAAGGGGACAACAAATGCACCCAAATTTTCCAGTAAGATGGGACGAACTGGCTTGTGAGAAAAAATACCATGAGATAGGAAGGCTTGAACCAAAAACCAATATTCTCGGACTGACTACGATCAACCATTGTGAATTAGATCATCCTGATTCTGTATTGGCATATAGGTTTGATATTGATAGGGTTTCCTTTGTTTATGCAAGTGATACAGAGCATAGAGACAGCCCAGATCCTGGGTTGGTCAAACTAGCTAAAGGCGCAGATATATTATATTATGATACCCAATATACTCCAGGAGAATACAGGGGCGAACCTGGCAGTATTACAGGTCCTGTATCTAAATTCAGGTGGGGCCACAGTACATTTGAATGGGCAATCCGAACAGGTCTTGCAGCAGGCGTTAATCTTGTTGTAGGGGGGCATCTTGAACCAGCCAGGACTGATAAGGGAGTTTATGAACTAGAAAGAGAAGCCAATAAGTTTTTAGATCAGCAGTTGAGGCTGCCAGAAAATGCTGGAAAAACGATGAGATTTATGATGGGTTATCAGGGACTAGAACAAAGGCTTTAATACCCTTCAAACTTAATTTTTTTATCATCTTTCACCAGGATAGTTTCATTGCCTTTTCTAACTTCACCTATGATCTTAGCATCTTCTTTGAACTTATCCGCGATTGACAATGCCTTATCGGCGTCATTTTTATCGACAATCAGGAAAAATCCCTGGCCCATATTAAATTTCTTATACATCTGTTCATCTGTAAACTTTGTTTCTTTCTGGACCAGATCAAATATTGGATGAGGCTTGATGATATCATCGATCATGAATTGAAACCCTTTAACTCTATTGAAATTCTTCAACCCATATCCTGTATTATTGACACCCAAAACCTTCATCTCAGAAGCGATAGCTGCAACTGTCTTCATATATATTTTTGTAGGTTCTAATAGTTGTTCACCGATAGTAGAATCTTCAAACTTATCATCTAGCTTAAACCTTCCTTTATAGTTTTTCTTAAATTCAGGCCTTGTCTCAAAATCTCCTTTCAAAAGATTCAGCCTTAGGTCAGTATAACCATTTGAATGGGGCCCGGAACTTTTCAATGCTATTATCTTATCACCGACTTTGATAGATGTATTCACATCTTGTTTTTTGATAAATCCGATTAATCCACCAGCAATGTCAAATCCCATTCCAGGTCTTAATCCAGAGACCATCTCATCGACAGAAGCAGTTTCGCCTTTGCCCATATTGATATGTATATCACTTTTTAATATATCTCCACAATCGCTCATCTCTAAGCCTTTGACAATACCTTTCATAAGATCTCCTGTCAGACCTTTTTCCTGAAACAAAGATTGGACTGCAAAATAATCGATAAACAAGAAAGGCGAGACCTTGCCGAATACAGCCAGATCATTTGTTGACATCGCAACCAGATCTATGCCTACAGTATCAAATTTATTCATGGCTTCTGCCAGTATAAGTTTTGTCCCGACTCCATCGATAGCACATCCCATATAATGATTAGGAAATACTTCATCATTAGAATAAAGTTCAGCAAACATTCCTTTAGAGATAGGGTGCATATTCTGCTTTAATTTAGAAGGTATAGCTTTCTTTATAGCATCAACAGCTTTTGCTTCTCTTTTTTGGTAGTCAGGGTCCATAATAAAAGAAAAATAATTTTAGATTTATAAAGTTATTGAATTTTCAACTCTTTCTTCCAAAAACTGCATATCTTCTCGACCTTCTTAGAAGCTATACCTAGATAATTTTCAGGATTTTTCAATATTGCGATCTGCTTTTTATTGAATCTGTTCAGATATGTTTTCAGTTCAGGATCCTTAAACAATAACTCTCTGAAAGGCTTTCCTGTCTGTTGGCTTTTCAGCGTCAATTCTCTCACATATTCATGTGCATCAGGATGATCAAAAGCAGCTAATAAGATATATGCAGGTTCTGCTGTTATCATCTCTTTGTTCTGGTCAAAGTTTTTCTTCAAACTAACCTTATCAACTACTAATTTACCCATAACCTTGTTCATACGGACAACAGAAGAGTATAATGCAGCGCAGATCTCAGGAACAAACCTTGATGACGCGCTGTTGGTCAGATCCCTCTGATGCTCACATATCTGGTCCATATAGACAGTATTTATCCTGGGCATAAACTCCTTCCACATCGATTTAACGTTCTCAAAATTGATAGGGTTACGTTTATGAGGCATTGTAGAGCTTCCGACCTGTTCTTTGCCAAATACTTCGGCAATCTCAGCTATCTCAGATCTCTGTAGATGCCTCATATCATCTGCCAGATTAGCCAAAACCCCAAAACACGAAACAAGACTATGCACATAATCAGCCATATATTCAGCTTCTACAACTTGAGTAGAAATAGGTGAGGGCTTTATCTTCAATTCTTTTAAAACGTCTTTTTCAAACAGTTCTGGGTCATTAAAAAATAGTGTTGAAGCATTGTAAGCCCCCACCGCTCCTGCAATCTTGCCCCTTAAGTTATTTGATGATCGTTGAATAGCTTTTATCCTGGTACCTACTCTGGAAACATATTGTGCAATAGCAAAACCAAATGTTATTGGTTCTGCATGCTGGCCATGCGTCCTTCCTATCTGAAGCGTATCTTTCTCCCTTAAAGATAAATCTATCAAAGTTTTTTCAAACTCAACCAGAACAGGTATGAGTACATCATTTGAAAAATCCTTGAACCTGGCAGCATCAGCTGAGCAGATTATATCGTGTGATGTAGTAGTAAAATGGACATATGGTTTGGCTCTGTCTGAGACCCTTTTACGTATTGAATTAGCCAATGCCCTTATATTATGTTTGATCCTGTCTTCTTCGATATAAACTTCTTGAGCAGTGATCTGATTAGCAGCTTTTTCAACCTCTTCAACAACTTTCTTATCACATATCTTTCTCTTAGCCAAAGCTTTTGTCAAAGCAGCTTCAACTTTTGCCAGATACTTTGTAAATCCTTCTTCAGAGAGATATGGCCAAAGTTTATCTTTCACTTTCTCATTTCTCCCATAATACCTAAAATCCAACGGAGATATATTGTCAAATATCGATACATTCTCCCTAGCATCTTCCTGTTTCTCCTGTTTAAAATATATCAGATTCTGGATCCCCTTCAATAATTGATTTTCCTTGTTTAACTTGATGATGATCTTGTTCTTATCTTTTATCTCCCTGACCAGATCATTTTCTTTGAATATTTTTATAGAATCATGAACTTTTCCCGGACTTATGCCTAATCTGTCTGCAATCTCCCTTATATGTAGGTTTTCTTTTCCTAACAACTCAAGAATCATCAGATTTTTTTTAGTAAATAGTTTTGACAGTTCCATATGGCATACCTCAGAATAAGAGGCAATCGTTCATTATTTATAAACTTTTCTATACTAAATTATATAAATGTTTATTTTTTAAGAACATTTAAAACTTTTTTATGGAGGAATTTATTAGAAGCAAGATAACTTTCCATTCGCGTATTCCAGCTATTACCTTTTAGGTCAGTGACTATTCCTCCAGCCTCTTCAACTATCAACAAAGCAGCAGCTATATCCCATGATTTAGG
>JBDRQV010000114.1:0-5492 GCA_043826105.1 Nanobdellota archaeon
CTTCAATCACCTCTAATTCATTACCGCTTGCATCAAATTCATTGGCTAATTTAGTGAACTTATCAGAAGCCATCCTTGAAACGCCTTGTTCTTGAGTATTATAAAACCTATCCTGCCCATAATATAATCTTATCTCTCCTCTTTCACTATCCTCAAACACAGAGCCATCTGTATTTTTATCAAGCTTTAGCCATTTGATCCTGAACTTAGCAGTGTTTGGCTCATAACCATCTGGCATTATCTGTAATGTATCTGGAGCCAGATCATCGACCAAAGAAGCCACAGCAACCTTTTCAATCTCAAGATTAGCATTATCATTAACATCAACTGGCACGATAGCAAATGCATATGTCTTTCCATCTTTCAATTCAGCATAATTGATAGCATTCCTTGCAGCATCATCTACAGCAGCAACCTTATCATCAACTTCTCTTTTCTGGGCATCTAATACATAGAGCAGCTCTTTTACATCTTTCACTTTTTTAAGATAGTATACTTTATTCTTCTCCAATTTATTATCCTTATTTTCGATCACATCATTTATTTTGATCCAATATTTATACAATGCATCCTTTCCTATCTGGACATTATTCATATATATGTTCAATAATCTGCCAGTATTGCCGTTGAAATCTGCAGTAGTTATCCAATCTCCATTATCTATCCCGCTTACTCTGATAGGATTCAACATATTTGATATTATATCCTGTTTTAGCTCTTGTTTTATATTCTCTTTATCCAGATTATTTATTTCATCTGTTGTCAAGACTTTATTTTCAATCTCTTTGTAATACACATTATAATGTGAGATATCCACAGCTGTGCTTTTATCCCATCTTATCACAGCAGAATTCTCACCTACTAACTTATCATAAGCTTCTAAAGACATTATTGCAGGTGGGGGAGTCATGTCTGGAAAACTTATTGCAAATTTGATCTTTACAGGCCTTTTATCAAATCCATTATCATACACATAAAATTTCTTATCCTGCTGCGTGATGCATATCTTAAATGTCCTTTCCCTCTCAACATTTGCTTTGCTTTCTCCTTGTAACAGTTTTCTGCATGCTCCATTCTCCCATTTACATCCCATTTCACATTGGTCTAATTCACAATATTCCTGATTGGCATAATCACCACAAACAGCATTTCCAGGACACCCATTACACTGATCATATATCATATTATTATCTAGCTCAGAATAACAGCCCAAATTACAAGGATCTATACTGCAGAACAGTTCATTATTATAATCTTTACAATCAGCCCCAGGGATATCTTTGCATTCTGTACATGCCATTGCGCCGCTGCGATAATCTGGAACAACTTTTTCTTCCTGGATATTGTTTTTGGCTAAACAGGTTTGCTCATCTTGTGTTAACTCTTCAACACAGCTGCTAATAGCCCAACTGCATCCCAGATTGCATGGGTCAGTTTCACAATACTTCTGGTTGATATAATCACTGCAAGAAGCCCCAGCAGGACAAACATCACATCTGTCATACACACCACCAGAAAACATAGGCACCTTTCCTTGATTCAAGCATTTTTCTTCTTCATCACTGAATTCATAACAGCTTCCCAAAGCCCACTCATCATTTCTGGCATCATTGATATTCTTTATCTCTTCTTTGATGCAATCCGATAATACGATTCCGCTTTGTTCCTTCTTCAGGCACTCTTCTTTTAACCTTTTTACCTCACTGACGATCTCATCATAGACAGAGACAGTATAATTGATCTCATTATAGGTATTGGGCTTTACGATATAATCTGCCTTATCTTCTCCATAGAAATAAGCAGTGTGCACTATCGGAGCAGCAGCTATCCCCCAAACCTCTGTCTTATTCAGCTTCCTTAACCTAAAAACCCTCTCAACAGGACCAGAGAGAGATTGCATGATCTTATCAAATATACGTTTGTCCTCTTCCTGGCATTTTGTCAAGCCTCTGACATTACTCTCACAATTCCCCATATCTGAACAGATGTTTACAGTACAATCATTGTTATCATCACACTCAGAGTTAGTTGTGCAGCTGCATCCCTTTGTTAGATGTTTGCAGCTCAGGCTGATATCATCAAAAACATCTGCAGTGCAGGCAATATTATCATCACAATGATCAGAGATGATATTTTGGTTCAATCTCCATGCCCTTTCACCACCAATATACTCCTCTTTCATAACTCTAAAATTTTTATCATAAAATTTAAAATCACTCGCCTGATTAGGGTCAAAATTAGATATCTCGCTGCTCAATGTTCTTGCAAACTCAGTATTGTCGACCCTTACCCATTTTCCATTATCATATTCATAAACATCCACAACCTCATTAAAAACAAAATCATAATTATCAACTTTATTGGCATCAAGGTTAGGGGGAAAACAGACAGAAACGCTTGCCCATTCATTTTTATCAGCATATACCTTGTATGCCTTATCACTGCCTACATCTTTGACTGTAAAATAATCTTGTCCCTGTAGCTTTACCCAGCTCATTGGCCTTTCATTATAACTAACTCCTCTTTTATAGCTGATCTGTCCATTATCTATCTCCAGATAATCCTTCAAAGGAAAACTGCTCCATGGATAAGTGATCCCATTGCTGCCTGTATAATCTCCTAAATAATCTCTTAGGAGATTTCCTAGATTTTTTCTGGCAGCAGGATAACACTCCCTGCCCTGGGCATTCCATAATTCAAAATCCCCATAACTTCCGCAGTCTGATGAAGAAGCAAATCCTCCTTTTTTTCCGATATCATATATAGATTGGTATATGGAATATTTTGTTGCAGCATCAGCACAGAACAAAGAACTCTCAGATGCATGATATTTGCTTAACAGCTCAAACTGCCTCTCACCCAACTCTGTTTTAAATGAGTTTTGCTTTGAGTTGAAAGCGATATAAGCAAATATCAGCATACCTATAAGTGTTGAAACATATATCAAGCTGAAAAATTGAGCTTTTTTACTGGCATTTATTTTGTATTTCATCACAACCATTTGCGCATAATTGACAATTCTCCCAATTAAATCCATCACATTTGCATAATCTTCCATCTCTGGTGCATCGCTCTCTCCATAATAGGTAGCATCTTGCACCTTCTTCAACAACATTCTCTCCTTTGCATGTATTGGTCATAGGTTCGCATCCTTTATAGCATGTTTTACAGTTTGTCCATAACAATCTTGTTCCGACTCTGGCGCACTCACATATCTCATCATCAGTAGAGCACGCATGTGCAGAATACTTCACACACCATGTCCCCTTTTGGACCAATCCATAATATATCTTAAAGTTTACGCTGATCATAAGATTATTCGGATTATAGTTTAATGGCAGCTGCGTTTCTACTTCTCCAACATATTTCATCTTCATGATCTGCTTCTTTGTTATGCTCGATATCAGCCCAAAAGTATCTACTTCTTTTTCACCATAATTGATGATTAACTCCCAGTCCATATGCGCATTATAAAACCTGTCTAATTCTCTGCTGATATTTCCTCTGACACTTTCTTTATATGAATCATCAAAATACCATCTCGATATCAGTTCAGCTATATCCGAATTTACTCCATCGACACTGATCTGGGTCCTAAGGAGATTTAATATCAGATATTCTTCTTCCTGGCTGACAGATAGTTCATTGATCTTGTTCTTGGTCTGGTCAGAATGATAGCTGAACAATATTGCAGATAATATTATCACAGTTATAAGCACCATAAATGCTGTCCAGTCTAGCATAGTCACAGAAGGGCCAAATGCTGCCCTCTTGTTTCCAAAAAGGGAATTTATTTTTTCTTTTTTTGCATCCATCTTAACCAGTTGGCGTAACGATCTCAATATCCAATCTTCCTTTTATCATCACATCGCCTTCCTTTATCATCACATATCTCTCTTTTGTTGTTCTTAGATAAAATCTTTCATCAAATGAAAAAGGCAACCATTTATTGAACTCATCTTCATTATAATAGGATATACCTATATTGGCTCCTGTATCTAGATTATCTAATGTAATCTTAGCAGCAATGACCTTTTTGCTCCCATAGTCTATACATTCTGCAAGTTTTTCTTTATTTCTAAACTTAGCCATATCGATTATATTTGGATAAACTCTATCTATATCTTCATTATAATATGATATGCAGTCAGGAGATGACAATATTCGCTCAACAAATATCTGGCTTCTTAAATGCTCAACACCCACATCATTAACAACCAACATATATATCACGAAAACCACGACAGTTGCACCTGTAACTAATATGATCAGCTTTATCACCCACATCATTATATCAAATGCAAGTATGGCTTTCTTGTTCATGTTTTATAATACTCCTCTATCCCATCAATTATCGCCTTTCCCAATTTTCCCCATTCTCCGCTTGTGAATATCCTTCTGCCCTCTTCTGATTCAAGATTTCCTATTTCCAATAAGATGGCAGGCCTATCCCTTGGCAATATAGCATTTTCATAATCTTGCTCAAAGATAGGTATTATAGATGTCCCGCTTATCTCGATGTTTGAGTAATCTGTATCTGTTATTTTGTTCAATATCAGGCAGGCAAGCTTGATATTCTTGTTTTTCATCTCGCCGCTGGTTTCAATCGAGTAATAAGCCTTTATGTTATTTATTCCACTATCATATTTTCCAGCATGCAGGCCAATGATCATATCTGCACTGTTTATCATCCTGTCTTTATCATCCCCAACAAACAATCTTCCATCACCATATGCACCGATGATGGCATTTGATAATGTATCTTCTATCTGCTGAGATATATCACCCATGACATCACCTTCTTTTATCCCGTTGCTTTCTATACCTCCTCCTTTATCATGCCCAGGAGTGATCATGATTGTTTTGCTCTGCCATAGGTTATCTTTTGTCTGCACAGAAGGGCATTTTAATCTTAATATATTATCATCAGCATTGTTTATGGCAGCAACTCTGTTATTTATTTTAGATATAGTCATCCCTGTTTTCAGTTTCAATGATGCCAAAGGCGCTTCCAGGCTATTTTTGGCAAAAGGATATGATTCAGATTCTTTTTCATCTTCATCAGGTTTTATTATCCTTACTCTAAAATATTCATCCACTCCGGAAATTTTTTTCTCGAATATTGGTTCCAGGCTATATTTGTCATAACTATAATGTACCAGGACATTTGAAGGAGCAGCATAGACAGTGTCGGTTAGTAATGCTATATCTTTTGCCAGATAATTTTTCTCAAATGTTATTTTAGATAATTCCTTGTTTACAAAATATCCTACTATGCTTAACGATCCCACCAATATCAATATCTGGAGTATGGAGAGTATTACATCCTGTAATACACCTCCTTTTTTATTAGAGAACATATTATATACTCTAAAAAATACTTATATTTAAAGTATTCGAAATAAAAAAATATATAAACCCTTATTGTTATAATCAGTAAATATGGGAAAATATGGTCAATATCTGATTATTTTGTCAGTTCTGGTAATTAT
>JBDRQV010000115.1:0-12626 GCA_043826105.1 Nanobdellota archaeon
AACTTGATAATCTATCATTGTATGGAAATTGGTCTGGCTGGCATAAGAATCAGACAAATACAACCCCTGTGAATAATTCTGTTACAGTATTCAGTAATCTGTTATCAGATGGACATTATCTATGGAATTGTTATGCTTGCGATAATAGCAGTAATTGCACATATGCTGCAAATAACAGGACATTTATGGTCGATACAACTAAACCCAGCATATATCTGGAAACCCCTTTGAATGACTCATTACAGAATTCTTCAGGGACAATCACATTCAATTATAATGTTTCTGATGCGTCTAATGTTACGAATTGTCTGTTATATATCGATAATAGATTATCTGCATCTGATAGTTCAATCACAAAATATACTAGTCAATCTTTCAATGCGACTGTTACAACAGGAAACCATACATGGTATGTGAATTGCACAGACGAATTAGGAAATAGTAATCTTTCAACAATATATAATCTAAATGTGACTTATGACATAACATCCCCTACAACCACTTATGTGATCCAGCTACAAAATGGATCTAATATGTCTAATGGTGTATGGTATAATATAAGTATAAACCTGACATTATCCTCTATTGACTCTGGTGTTGGAGTACATAACATAATGTATAGAAATGGAACAACAGGAGACTGGGCGATATATTCTTCAGTAATTGATTTTACAACTAATATTACTGGTAATGTTATGCAATTTAGGGCAAATGATACTGTAGGTAATATAGAAGCCTACACGACAAAAACAATAAAAGTAGATGTTGGCAAGCCCATAGTTACAACACCTATCACCAGTTCGGATGTTGTCGGTCCGGGTAAGGATTTTTCTATAGAAGTGAATGCGTCTGATCAATTGTCTGGATTGAGTAGAGTTATAGCTTCAATAGACGGAAACATAGTAAACCTATCATTCTACAATAACAGATATGCAGGAACATTGACAGCCCCGAGTACAGACGGCAATTATACTATAAATTTTACTGCATATGATAATGCAGGCAATGCTAACGATAGTGTACAAACTTATATAGAAGTGAACAGCAGCCTGCCCACTATAACTCCAAACTATCCAAATGCTACATATATTGCAAATGAAACCACAGTAACTTTTTCTTTCGGCAATATAACTAATGGTACATATAATTTTTCAGATACTTCTATGGGAAGAATGACCCTTATCTCAATCGATAGCATGGATGGAACTGTCCTATATTATCCTGAAAGCGGCAATAAATACACATATATCTATTCTGGATATGATGATGTTGTAGGTGATTGGGAAATGAGGCATATCAATACATATAGTTCGAGGGAAGATTTTAGGGGATTCTTTAGCTTTAATATATCCGGAATATCGTCTGTATCTTCTGCTACCTTCCTTATCCTGGAAGCATGGTCGATGAGAGATAATATCAATGGGGCGACAAGGACAGATTCTTTAGTAGTGGATCATCTAGATTATGGGGACTCGTTAGATACAACTGATTATGATCTAACTGCGACCGATTCGAATATAGCTACAATCTATCTGGTGGGTGGTTCTCCTGGAGAGGAAAAAGGAGTTTGGCATTCCGTTGATGTTAGTGCATATGTTTTAGCTGATGTAAATGCTGGAAAAAACTTTTCACAATTTAGACTAAGGTATAATGGTGGCGGTGACAAAGATGGACGTAATGATTATTTCATCTATGGGGATGGCGGCTCAAGATGGAAATACCAGCCTAAGCTTGTAGTGGATACTGGAGCACAAACTTTCAATTCTACTTCATTATCATTTTCACTGACAAAAGGATCAAGCAATAATGTGACTATCTATCTGACTGTAGAAAATGATGTAGAGACTGTCAGCAAAAATTACACATATTTTTTTGATACTGATATGCCTACGATTACAATAGCGTCTCCAGGTAATGAATCGATGGTCAATAGTACGAACACTATAACGGCTACTGCATCAGATGCCCATTCTGGTGTTGCTTTTGTAGAATTTTATGTCAATGGTTCACTAAATCATACAGACAATTCATCACCATATACATTTGAATGGGATAGTATTGAGTTTGTGGATGGACATTATGAGATAATGGCTAATGTTACAGATAATGTAGGAAATACTAATTCCACTTCTATATTACTAAAAGTCAATAATTCGATAACTGTCGTTCAGAATGTTGTTGGTGGGCTTGCAGATCTTACATCGAGAAATCTTCGTGTAACAAGAATAGACGGATTAAATTCGACAAATGTAAGCGTTATGGTAACAAAGACTTCGCCTACAGGAACTGCCCCGTCTAATGCTACGCATGTCTTGATGTACCTGAATATAACTGCAGATACTCAAAATAGTTCAAAGATATATTTCAAGATACCCAAATATACAGGTATTACAAGGGGAGTAGATTGGACTGAGAATAACATACTAAATTCATCTGATCTGACACATCTTTATGTCTGGGTAGATCATGATGAAGATGGAGTCTATGATGATTATTACAACACTACTTTTGTAGCTGAATTTGATGAATATTATGAATATTATTTCTCTACCACTCAATTTTCGATATTCTCTATAGGCACTTCCTATAGTGCTGCAATTGGAGGTGGCAGCACTACAACCGGCAGTGGAGGTGGTGGGAGCGGTACAACTAGTTATGATGATGTAGCGCTTGCTGGTACTGAAAGGATAGAAAGGATGACTTATAGGCATAGAGTAAAACTATCTATACAAGGTATTGAACATATTGTAAAGATTAAAACATGGAAGAAAGGTGAATATGTTGAATTTGAGATAAGCTCAACACCGATGTATGTCAAGGTTGATGAATATACTACAGAAAATATAGATATAGACAAAGACGGTGCTGATGACTTAGCTATAACTGTAAATGGAATATATAGCTCATATGCAGATGTCAGTTTTAATAGGTTACATGCTGCAATTACGGCTGTTCAGCCAAAAGAGCCTGTAATTGAAGAAAGCTTACCTAGAAATGCTAACCTACCTCAAGAAGCTCTTCAGCCTGTTGAGCCTGTATCAGAACCTGAAAAAACAGAAGTTGGATTAGATATACCTAAGGCTTTAATATTTATAGCTGTTGGATTTATGGTTGGTCTAATCATATTTACAGTTATGATAAATAAGAAAAAAATCAGCAAGTAATAAATTTAAAAGATAGCAAATAAAGAAATCAACAGACACTAAAATTAAAGATATAAAAAAATAAAGAAATAGTTAATTTTTCTTTTCTTCTTTTTCTACAACAGCTTTTGGGAAAGGCCTTTTAACTGTGATGGGTATAAGGCCCTGATCATATTCAAGCTTTGCTATCTCGATCGGATTGTATTTTATCCTTTTCATATCATCTTCGTTTAGCTTGACTAATGGTGGTGCACCCATCCCTATCTGCAATGCTCTTGATCCGATCATCCTTGCTTTCTCAAACTTAGTGTATTTTTCCATTATAATGCACCTCGCAATTCTTTAGATTTGTCCATGGCTATATCGACCATCTTTTCGATATCTTCCTTGGATAATGGAGAATCTCCGCCTTTTTGCATTGCACATAATGTGCCATCTTTCAATACAGCTACTGTCAATCTTGCATCTGTCTCTTTTTCTTCTTCTGTAATCAGATCAACAATAAAGTTGTCTCCAATCTTATGAACTGTAACTTCAATTGGCTCTTTATCCAAAGGCAGCTTGGTTTTTCTTTTTGCCTTATAATCTATCTTGTCCCCATCTAATATTGGAAATTTAGACACTTTTAAGGCTGCTAATGTCGCTAAAGCAGCTGCATCAGGCAGATTACCCTCATCATTAATCGGGGCTATATCAATAGCCACAATCCATACTTTTTCGCCTTTTTCAATGCATAGCTTCTTGAAATCGATCGCATTACTTTCTCTGATTCCCCTATCAACCACTCTTGCTAATTCTATCGCTTGTATACCTGGTGGCCCTAATTCAAATTCAGGATTAGATAATGGATAAAGTTCTGCTCCCACTATGATAGTACCTTTATCAGGTGAATCTGGATATGGTTTTCCCAGTTCAAATGTTATCCCGACCATCACTTCTGTTCCACCTATCTTGACTCTTGCAGAACCGCATGCTGTCTTGATAACATCAGTCTCGATCGTTATAGGTTGCCTATAATCCAAAAGCTTACGACCATCCAATCTCATATCGGATTTGGCCAATTCTATGATGTGATCTCTTCCTCCGCTGCTCATTCTGACACCTCGCTAACATATTTCTCTTTCAGTGCTTTTTTCTGTATCTCATAGATATCTGCACATGCTTTTTTTGCCTTATCCAGTACTTCCATCAGCTGTTCTTTCTTTAAAAGACCATCCATCTGCAATAATGAAATCTTGTTAAGATTTGGCATGATTGCAACAGGAATGTCTGCAACAGGGCCGTCTTCATATGACTCTTCACTATAATCCAGGTCTATGACTAATTTGTCATCAACTCTGCCTACAGATACTGCTGATACAAGGTCCTTCATATCAAGTCCTGCATCTGCCAGTGCCATCGAAGCTGCACATATACCTGCACATCTTGATCCTGCTTCTGTTTCAGGCAGTTCGATAAATACATCAACTACACTGTTAGGATATTGATCAAGGTCTAATACAGGCAGTAATGCTTTCTGAGTTACCATCGATATCTCTTTTGATCTTCTGCTGCCGCCTGGCCTTACCCTATCAGATGATGAAGAGAAAGGCATCATGTTGTAATTACATCTTAGTATCCCTTTTTTTGGATTTTTAAGAAATCTTGGATATAGATCTCTTGGACCATAAACAGCAGCATATGCAGCTGTATTGCCTATCTTAAAGTATGCTGAACCATCTGCTCTAGCTATAACTCCAACTTTGGCTACTATCTCTCTTGTTTCGTCAAATCCCCTATTGTCTATTCTTTTTGTATAAGCCATCATAATCACCCGGTTACTCCTATTTTTTTGCCAGATTCTTTTTCCAAAGTTTCTTTAATCCTGTCTGTCAATCCAGGTAGATGTGATTCCATCTCTATCTTTTTCAATGTATTCACAGCAAGCAATTCGCCCTTAGGTTCGCCTTGTATCCAGACCAGACCATTCTGACCGACAATTATTTTACAATCGGTTGCCTGTTTGATCATAGAAACCATACTACCCTGCTTACCTATTATCCTTGGAACCTTATTGGTGTTTACTTGTACTATCCTTCCACCGTCAAGCTTCCTTAAGCCAGGACCTTTCATCGTAACATCTATCAATTTTTGACTAGTTACATTTATTATCTTGCATACAAGATAATCCCCAACATCATAATATTGGGTAAGGTCTGCGCCTCTCTGGATAAAATCAGATGTTGCATCTTTCATAGGCAACATTGCGTTGTAAGCACAGTTAGTATCTAATGACCAACCGCTAAAATTAATATCGCTTACCTTGCAGATTATCGTATCGTCTTTTTTTGGCATATACCTACCAGATAAACTGATAAGTTTTATTGTCCTGCCGTCGATCGATACTAATCCAAGTCTGCCTGCAATTACATAATCTCCTTCCCTATATGTTCCGAATCCTGGAAGAGAGTCCATCCCTTCTGCTAATTTTTCACCCGGAACAACTATATCTTTGTTTTTTACTAATAATTTACTCATTTTTTCACCTTATGTTTAATATTTTTGTCTCGACATTACCATGTGTCAATGCGTTAAGGCTGTTATGGAAGTCTTCTTCCATACCGCCAGGTATTTCAACTACAGCTAAGTAGCTCCCATCATTTTGCCAATCCTCTCTCAATTTCTTTCCAAATTGCTGGATGATCGGATAAGATTTGGCTGCATATTCTGATGGTATCTTTACTGCCATCTCCTTAACCACAAATTTGATCGGTAGGATAGGCCTTATCTTTTTTAATGCCTCTTCTACAAGCTGTTTGACATCTGTAGATTCGTCAACATGAAATTTTATCTCATCCATAGCATTCTCTATCCTGACCATAGGATGGGGCAGATTTGTCTTGGGGTCTACACCATCTCTGCAGATTATATTTATCACTTGCTTCCTTTTTTGGTCCCTTATCTTGTTCCTGTACTCTGTAGTCATAGGTATTTCTCCCTTTTCAAGGATTATCTTTGCAGCTTCGATATGATCTTCAGTCTTGAACACTTCTTTCATCGTTGCTGATGAAGCTTCGTCTCCTTTTTTTGCATCTGCAAAAACTTTTGAAATTGCCAAGATGTCACCTATGCTGATACTTTTTCCGTGCTTGAAATCCATCGCCAGATTAGAATCAACCAAAATCTCAAAAGTATGTCCATGTGATTTTAATCTTGCTATTTGTGCTTTTTCTATCGATACCATTTTATTTCTTCTTCTTTTTATCTTTAGAATCGCTCAATGCCTGCTCGATTTCCTGCTTTGTCGTATTTGTAAATTTCTTGTTGTCGATCCTGATATATGAGGAAGCTATCCTTTCTACATTGAAATTGTCACCCAGGACTTTTTTCAATGCTCTTAGGCTTATGCTTAAGCCGTCTGCAATTGTAAGTTCGGGTTTGTATTCTTTATGTAAAATCTCTTCTATCTCTGTCTCTCCTTCGCCTATAACACTTGCTTTGTATTCGAAAAAGATCCCTGTTGGGTCTGTTTCATAAAGTCTGGGCCTATGATTATCTATCCCGCCCACTAATATTGAAACTCCAAAAGGCCTTAAGCCACCTGATTGGGTACATATCTGTTTTAGGTTGGCTATATCTTTTACAATTGTCAAAGTATCTATGGGGCTGTCATAAGTTACCCTATGTTGCTGAGCTTTTAACTGTGACCTTTCTATCAGAACTCTTGCATCTGAGATTATTCCAGAAGCAGTAGCACCTATATGTTCGTCGATCTGCCATATCTTTTCGACAGATTCAGGAACTATCAATGGGTCTACAATCCTTTTGTCTGTTACGAATAATATACCATCTGAACAGACCATCCCTATTGCTGTTGAACCTTGTCTCACTGTTTTTTTTGCATATTCTACCTGGAGTAGACGTCCATCCGGGCTGAACATAGTTATGGCCCTATCATAACCCATTAATTGATGCGGCATTGGTTGCATTTTATTTACACCTCATTTCTTTTTAATTTTATATTCTTAAACATGTTTTAATGATCATCCTGCAATATATTTACTCAATGCTTTCTTTAATATCCCGCTTACACCTACAGTTCTGACTATGACTTTTTGTTCGTCAATCTTATCTATTAAGGCTAAAGCAGAACGCACATTACTCACTTCTTTGTTATTGACCCTGATCAGGCCTTTTTGAAGCTCTTGATTGTATTTATCTTTTAGTACCATTATACCTGCTTTTGAAACTCCCTTTTGACCTAGATAATTTAAGCTTGAATCGAGTATTTTCTGCTCGATCGACTCTGCATTTATTTTAGCTTTTGATAATACCTCAAAAGCCAAATAACGCTTCTTTTCCCTTAAACTTGGTAAAAGAGGTTTTATTTTCTTTTTTAACATTTTATAAAGCTTTTATCAGCTTAGTTGTGAGAAACCAATTCTTTTTTCTTCTTCCTTCTCTCCCACTGTCTGAAGAAATAGTTTGACATTTATAAAGGTTTGGATTTTCGTAAGTTTTTTAAATGATCAATTCTAAGATAGATTAATCATGAAAAAAAGAGCCATATTTTTAGTCTTAGTAATGTTCCTGTCTATACAATTAGTTCATGCTTCTGATTATTATGCTGACATTGAGATAGATGTTGATGAAGCTGGATCTGTCGATATAAGCGGCACTACCAATCATGATAATCTGATAGTTGAGAGTTCGCAGGATTATACCTCAAAAAAACAGAGCTATTGGCTATTAGATATCACCTTTGAAGAAGAATTCTCTGATTATGTCTATGTTGTGAATCTTCCTTTTGGCTCATCTATAAACTATATTAAATCAGCTGGTTCTTTTAGGATTGAAACAGGCAATGGCAAGTTAAGCATAAAGGGGTATGGGAATAATAAGCCATTATCCATAATAATACAATACCAGATCGGAAAAACTGATCAAAATGATTATACCAGTTTTATTGTTGCCTTGATATTTATTACTATGGCTGTATTATTTATCACTAGTAGAGTTAAGAAGATAAAAAAAAGATCAAAGAAGCATAAGGAAAAAAATGATCATAATTTAGATGGTTTGACAGTCAGACAGAAAGATATTATGAGACTATTGATAGAGAAAGATAATCCGATGACCCAGAAAGAGATTGAGAAGGGATTGAATATTCCTAAAGCCTCGATTTCGAGGAATATCAACAGTATGGAACTAAAAGGATTGATTGAAAAAGAGAAAACAGGAATGACAAATATAATAAAACTGAAAAAGTAGGTTGTTCCGGTATTGTTCCGCTTGTTTCGGTAAAGATTGATATGTTGTTCCGTATCAATAATTGTTGAAATCAACTAAGATTGGTTTCGGAGGAGATATAAATGAGAAAGATAGTAAGCATTTTGCTGATGATTATAATGGTGCTATCAATTGTGCCATTGGCATTAGCAGAAGAGGATACAGGAGAGAAACCTGGAGAAGCAGTAGAACCTGCTGTATATATGGATAAGGTTCCTGGTGAGGATGTAAAACCAGAAGTGACAGTAGAACCAACAGTAACTGCTGAAGATGGTGATGAGATAGCTATGGTTGAGACTACTGATGTAAAACCAGAAGTGACAGTAGAACCAACAGTAACTGAGGAAGTTGAAATCATGGGCACCCTTACAGGTGCAGAAGTAAGGTTATTACAGCTTGAAAAATCCATCACTAGCAATATAGAAAATGGAAAAGAGATTATCGCTAAAATAGCTGAGGATGGGGAAGACACAACAGAACTTGAAGCGATCCTTGCAGATCTGGAAAGCTTATTAGCTGAAGTGCAGGATCTGGATCCTCAGGCAGAAGATGCTGTTGAATCATTTGTAAATATAAAAGAGGAAGCAATCAGCCTTTGCAAAGAGTTTAGAGACATAGCAAGAGAACTAGTAACACCTGAAGAAGCCAGACAGCTGATAGAGACAATAAAAGAAAAAGAACAAGCAAGAATAAAAGAGATGAATGAAAAGATCAAAGAAAAAGTAGCTGAACATAATGCAGAACAACTACAAAAAACATTTGAAATTTTAGGGATCGACAATACTAAGATAATTGATCAGTATAAATCCGGAGACGCTGCGCTAAATCAGGTCAGAGCGGCTATAAAAGAGCAAGTTCAGTCAATGACAAATGAAGAGAAGAAAGAATCTTTTTCAGAATTGAAGGAAGAAGGTGTTAAAAGAGCTATTTCAGCTAAAGCTGCTATTGAAAAGGCAAAAGTTAAAGTTTTAACAAGAGAAGAGAACAGGATACAAAAGAGACTAGATAATCTGGATGACATAGAAGATGAAGCTGTTAAAGCAAGAGTTGAAGAAAGACTGAATAACAGACTTGAAGTTGTCGGAAACGCCAAAGAAACTACGGAAAACAGGCTACAAGAAACTGTAGAGAATCGTGAAGAAAAAATAGAAGAAATCAAAGAAAGAGCAAATTCAGCTAAAGGTGGTGATGAAGAATGAGAACAATAATAATTTTAGCATTACTTTTGACAGCCCTTATAGCTGGTTGTGCAGAAGCACCTTCAGAACCTACTACAGATGTAACAACTGATGATGTTACTGTAGCAGACACTATCGAAGAAGTAGATAACAGCTTAATCGATGATTCTGAAGAAGTTGAAATAGGGGAAATGATATAATCCCTATTTTTTATTTATTTTTTAACAATATTTAAATATATTCTCGTATTGGACAATTGTATGAAAATAAAAAATCTATTTAAGGAACTTGAAAAAGCAGAACTTGATGAAAAAGTAGGGATTAGACATGCTATTGTTGCAGATGGTGATGAACTAGGGATGCACATAGCTGAGATACATGATCATGTGAATGCTCATGTTCATATGAAAGGAGATGAGATCTACCTTATATTAAAAGGAAAAGGAGAGATGCATACTGCTAAATTTGGTGAGGTAATTAACTGGGATGAGCCTAAGATTGTTGAGAAAGATGATGTTTTTGTCATAGGTGAAAAACAGGTACATCATCTAAAAAATATAGGAGATACCCCATTGGTAATATCTTTTATCTGTCCGCATACACATCTAACAACTGATAGAAAA
The DNA here is from genome assembly GCA_043826105.1 of Nanobdellota archaeon. GTDB lineage: Archaea > Nanobdellota > Nanobdellia > Woesearchaeales > DATDXC01 > JBDRQV01. Next base: position 10,213 of record JBDRQV010000115.1, read on the forward strand.
ATAATAGACAACCCTTAGATCAAAATGGATATTAGTGTAATGATCATTCTTTTTTTTGCTTCATTTATAGCTGCATTAGTAGATAGTATTGCAGGTGGAGGTGGATTGATACTTCTACCATCGTTATTATTAGCCGGAATACCTCCTCAAATAGCTTTAGGCACCAATAAGTTTGCAGCATTTTTTGGTACATCTACTGCTTTGATCAATTTCATCAGAAATAAGAAAGTCATATGGCAGATAGGGATAATAGGGATACCATTTTCTATAATCGGATCTATCATAGGCACAAAATCCATACTCTTATTTGACAATACTACTGTAGCAAAGATAATTGTTGCATTGCTCCCATTGACTGCACTAATAACATTATTTCCAAAAAAGAAGATAAAAAATGAGATAACAAATTTTTCAAAAACAAATCTTTACATCCATGTTCCATTGATATGTACCATTATAGGATTCTACGATGGTTTTTTTGGTCCTGGAACAGGAAGCTTTCTGATAATATTCTTTTATATAATCTTGGGCATGCATCTTCTTAAAGCATCTGCTATCTCAAAGGTATTTAATCTGGCATCAAATATTGGTGCTTTTGCAGTATTTGCTATTGCTGGAAAAATATTATATTCATTAGGTATTCTGATAGCTATATCTAATATGTTAGGCGGATATGTAGGCAGCCATCTAGCGATAAAAAAAGGAGAAAAAGTAGTGAAGATATTTTTGTTGATAAGTTTTGGAATATTGTTCGTAACCTTAGCAACGAAGTATCTCTTTTAACTAAGTTTTTCTTCTAATTTGTTATATATCCATATCAGGATATATAATCCGACAAAGCCGTCTATAAATCCATATATCAAACCGACTATGCTACCTAGGTATGTTATGTCATAGCCTGGATATATGCTCATCATCACATTCAATAATGTAGCTGCATAGCCTGTAGGCACTGAAATCAAAGTCAGTACAAACAACATAACTCCCCAGAATATACCACATGCCAGACCAGAGTTTTTTGGGTCTAATGCCATCTATATCACCTCTTTATTATTTTTTCAATCTCTTTCTTTTTTTGATTCATCAATCCATCAGTCTTAGCTTCAAGGTTCAGCCTTAACAACGGCTCTGTATTTGAAGCACGGACGTTAAACCACCAGTCATCAAAATCGATCCTTATTCCATCTAAGTGTGAGATCTTGCCTTCTTTGTATAGGTGTTCCAGCTCTTTCATCTTTTTATCTTTATCCTCTACTTCAAAATTTATCTCTCCAGATGCATAATATTTTTTTAACGGCCTGATTAAATCGCTTAATTTCTTGTTTTTTATCGATATCAATTCAATAACTTTCAGTGCCGCTATAATGCCTGAGTCTGTATTGAAATTATCCCTAAAATAATAATGTCCGGAAAGCTCTCCTGCAAATATTGCATCCTCTTTTCTTAATTGTTCTTTGATAAATGCATGACCTACTCGGCACATATTTGATCTTCCGCCATATTTTTCAATCATTTCTTTTACTATCCAAGAACTTCTAAGATCATATAATATCTTTTCCCCTGGATTATCCTTCAATATCTCCTCGGCAATAAGAGAGGTTATGAAATCAGAAGGGATTGTCTCTGCATTTTCGTCAATGAAGAATACCCTGTCTGCATCTCCATCCAATGCTATTCCAAAGTCTGCTTTTTCCTTTTTTACCTTTTTTTTCAGATCTTCAAGATTTTCTTCTTTCAATGGATTAGCTTCGTGATTTGGGAAAGAACCGTCTGGCTCAAAATACATCTTGGTAACTTTTATGGGTAGACTATCTAGGATAAGATCGATGTCATTGCCACCCATACCATTTCCTGCATCTATAACTATTTTTAATGGTTTTATCTTAGAGACATCTATTAAGCTTAGCAAGTGTTTTTTGTAATCTTTGGTAATATTAATTTTAGTGATAGTTCCTTTTTTTTCAGGATTATTAAATTTGTTTTTGATAGCTAATCTTTCTATGTCTTTAATGCCTGTAGCTCCTGAAATAGGGATTGCTTTTTCTCTTGTAAACTTAAATCCATTATATTTTCCAGGATTATGTGATGCTGTAACCATTATAGAAGCAGGAGCTTTCAAAAACCAGCATGCGAAATAATTTCTTGGTGTTGAACATAATCCTTCTACTTCGATGACATCTGCACCTTGGTCTGTTATCCCTTTGATAAGTTGTTCTTTTAGTGATCTTGAGCTTTCTCTCATGTCCATGCTGACTGCTACCTTATCAACTTTTAAGAATGTGACAAAGGCTCTGCCTATCTTGTAAGCCAACTGTTCGTTGAGTTCGGTAGGATATATTCCCCTTACATCATAAGCTTTAAAGATTGACATCGATAGAAATAAATTAAGAATGTATTTAAATGTTTTTATAAAA
>JBDRQV010000116.1:0-3135 GCA_043826105.1 Nanobdellota archaeon
GTAGTTACAACATGTGACTTTGACTTAACATGCGACCTAGATGAATCATGCGCATGTTCTGACTGTTTCAATACTCAAGATTCATGCACAACTGGAGCAATCTGCTCTGCAGCAACACAAGCATGTGCCTGCCAAGCTGGAATGCAATTATGCCAGGATGGAACATGCTCTTACAATTGTACTCTGACAGATACTGGTGTACTGCCAACCTGCAACAATGATGGCGTATGTGATAGTGATGAAAGCTGTGGTTGTGCTGATTGTGATGCAGAACAAGACAGCTGTGCTTCAGGAGCTATCTGTTCAGCTACAACTCAATCATGCGTATGCCAGGCAGGAATGCAACTATGCTTAGACGGAACATGTTCATACAACTGCAGCCTAACAGACACTGGCGTAGTTACAACATGTGACTTTGACTTAACATGCGACCTAGATGAATCATGCGCATGTTCTGACTGTTTCAATACTCAAGATTCATGCACAACTGGAGCAATCTGCTCTGCAGCAACACAAGCATGTGCCTGCCAAGCTGGTATGCAGCTTTGCTTAGACGGAACATGCTCTTACAATTGTACTCTGACAGATACTGGAGTTAATTTAGTCTGTAATGATGATTCTATCTGTAATCTGAATGAATCATGCGCTTGCAATGATTGTTTCGCAAATCAAGATAGTTGTGCACAAGGATCTATCTGTTCCAATACTACACAAAGTTGTGTATGTCCAGCAGGAACACAATTATGTTCTGATGGAACATGCTCTTACAACTGCACTCTGACTGATAATGGCCCACATCCTATCTGTAATTTTGATACTATATGTGATCTAAATGAATCATGTAATTGTTCAGATTGTTATGGTCAACAAGATACATGTATAGATAATTCAGTTTGTTCGTCAACTACTTTAAGATGCGCTTGTTTAGGGGGAATGCAATTATGTGCTGATGGAACATGTTCATACAATTGTTTTATAACAGATACAGGTCCAGCTTTGACTTGTAATAACGACGGAACATGCGACCTAAATGAAAGTTGTGCTTGTAATGATTGTAATACTCTCCAAGATAGCTGTCAGAATGGAGCGATCTGCGACTTTGTTACTCAATCATGCACTACTTCAGATATAATCGAGCCTACTTGGGATATGATACCTCCAAATGTTACATTAGAATATCTAGTAGATCCATTACAAGTTGATTTCAATGCTACTGATAATGTGTTATTGGATCAATTCTTTATAAATGATACAATTAATTTTAAGATAGATGTAAATGGAAATTTAGAGAATAATACTATACTTCCATTAGGAATATATGATATAAATGTTAGTGTCAATGATACTTCAGGCAATGTCAGGAGTTTGATCTTTAGGGTCAATGTGACTGATACTTTACCTCCAGTAATCTTATCTACTACACCAACTGGAACTTTGAATACTAACACAGTTACTATTGTAGTAGTTACAAATGAGGATGCTATGTGCAGATATACAGAAGCACCATCTGGAAATACAAGCGTACTTTACTCAGATATGTCTAGTAATTTTACAGATAATATGACTGACCATACAGTCACTTTATCATTGACCAATGGAAATTATGAATATTACATAAGATGTAATGATACTCAAGGAAATGTAATGGTCTCTTCAGTAAACTTAACATTTACTGTCGCTGTCTCGAGTGCGCCTGTTTCTACAGGTGGAGGAGGAGTTGATCAATTGGGAAGAAGGAGACAGATCGATGGTGGAGGAATATATAACTATACAGCTTCTATCAAAATAATAAATCCGGGCCCTATATCAGTACCAACACTTGGAGAAGTGGCTGTACCTATATTATTTGAGAATGATGGTCAGATATCATTGAGGAATATATCTATCTCTGTCCAATCAAATATAATCAATGCTACTTTACGCCTAAGCTTAGATATCATTGAGGAATTATTTGTCAATAAGACAACGAGAGTAATATTGTATATAAAATCAGATTCTTATGAACCATTTGGAAGATTTGATACTTTGATCGATCTGGATGTTGAAGCTCCATCTTTAGCTGACAGAGCCATGACATATATCGATGTTATCGACAGTTATGCGGACATAAAGGATAAGTTAAGGGCAGATATAGCTTCTGCAAGAGATTTCATGAATCAACATATTGAATGTAAAGATTTCCTTGCATTCTTGGATGAAGCAGAAGACAACATAAATAATTATGAATTTGAGAGATCATCAGCTGTTATAAAGGGAGCTGTCCAGGCCTGTGAAGATGCTATAAAACCACCTAAACTGCCAAATATTATTATTGAAAAAGGAGCAGATATATTGTTGGCAGGTGTAATAATATTGATATTATTGCTGATAGGTACATTGCTTTATTATGGATTAAGAAGAGCCAGGATATTAGAACATGCTGAAGAAGAGTTTAAGGAGTTTTCTGCTGTTTTAATGACAGACCTAAATGAGAAGCATGTTGAAGAATTATTAGGTCATTACAGGGCATTACTAAATGCATATCTTCATGTCAGGTCAGCATCAATACCTATGGCTAAGAAACAAACGTATTATCAACAAATAAAATCTATGCATGATAAAACAGTTGATTTTGTAGAAAAAGGCAGAGAGCACCTGCTTGAAGGTGAGTTCGATAATTTTGCTTCATCTTTGAGAAAGGATATGACTGAACATCATATTGCAGAACTTAAAGTACATTACAGGTCTTTGATCAATTCTTATCTTAAGATCAGAAAAGAACCTATGTCCAATACCAAGAAGAGGGAATATTATAATCAATTAAGGAAGATCCATGATAAAATAATCCATACGATACAGAGAAAATAAAATGCAAGGCAACAATCTACTAATACCAAGTACTATCTTTAGAGATAGAAAGATTTCTGTACTTGAGGCTGTAGTAGAATATCTAAAAGATGAGAAGAATCTTACTTATCATGAGATCGCTGTTTTGTTAAATAGGGATGACAGGACAGTGTGGACTTGCTATAGTAGGGCTAAGAAGAAGAGAAAGAAGTAATTTTTCTGTTTGGTTACATAATTGTAATAGATAGTTACATAATAGTAGTCTACTTAATTGTTATGGTTACATAATAATAATTTAAAGTTACATAT
>JBDRQV010000117.1:0-9768 GCA_043826105.1 Nanobdellota archaeon
CTCTAAAAAAATATTCTGGAAGAGTAACAAATGAAGGTATCATAAAAGCAAGAAAAGTGATTGGAGAAAAAAGGAAAAAACTAAAAAAAATAGACATAAAATATAAACAAAAAAAGTTAGAATTAAATATAAAAAATATTAATATTACTAAAGGAGATATAAAAAAAGGGGTAAAAATTCCTAATATGCTAACCCCAAAATTAGCTGAAGAAATAGGTATGCACATTGGCGATGGGTATCTTTCAGATAAAAAAAGAGAATTCAGACTAAAAGGAAACAAAAAAGATGAAAAAGAGTATTATGATAGTTTTGTAAAACAACTTTACAAAGATCTATTTAGAATTGATCTTAAAATAAAAGAATATGAATCAACATACGGATTTGAGATATATTCAACAGCTATTTCTGAATTCAAAAGTAAAGTCATAGGCATTCCAAGAGGCAGAAAAGATAATATAGTAATACCCGACATAATAAAAGTAAATAATCTAGAAATATTAACTTCATTCTTAAGGGGACTTTTTGATACAGATGGAAATATTCACTTTCAATCTAGGTATGGATATAAAAATTATTATCCCCTAATTTCAATAAGTCAGAAATCAGTAAAGCTTATAAAAGAAATATGCACTCTCTTAGAAATGCTCGGACTAAGTCCTTCTTTCTATATTGGAAAGAATTATGCTAGTGTGAGTCTATATGGGTATGAGTCCCTAAAGAGATATATTGAACTTATAGGGTTTCACAATCCCAAACATCTAAAAAAGATAGATGATTGGGAAAAAGCATATCCTAAATTGGTGGCTATGGTGTAGCTTGGCTAGCATACGAGACACAATAATGCTCGAGTGTGGAATTAGTCTTGCAGACATCTCGTCGGGTGGGTTCAAATCCCACTAGCCACCCTCTTTTCTTTTAAACTAGAAGATGATTTATTTAATACCTTATGTGAATATATGCCTAATGAAATATTACACCATGTTGTTAAATTCAATTTTAAGATACCTATCCATCTAAAGAAGGAGGAGAACCCAGATATAATTGTGATGGGTCAGCATTCTGCCATCTTAATTGAGGAAGATCATGATAACTCTCACAACCAGAATAAAGGTCGAAAACATAACCACGCATATTTAATCTTGCTTTAATAAAACTTGTGTCTTCATAAACAGCACAATCAAATGCATTTTCAATTGTGACACCCTCACATAGTATACCTGGGAACAAAAAATTAGTAAAAAAATTTCCAACATAAATACTTCCGTGACTTAGGCCTTCTCTGTGAGTATTTGACATCCCGATATTTCTGCCATAACCCACTCTTTCAGCAAAACCCCCAAAATGACACTGTGAAAAATAAAATAATCCAAAATTTACAGGTAAATCTTGTACTATTTTTTCAAAGTCTTTTTCCGAAATATCACTATCATAAGGTTTAAGATAACACTGACCATTTAGAATAGCTCTATGATTTGCAACATATACTAATAGTCTGTCGTTTGATCCGGCTTTTTGTCTGATTGAATCAAAGACAGAATCTAAACTTTTGAGTGTTGCGGGTTGATCTACAAAACGATTTCGCTTATTTCCGTCCCCTTCTAAAGCAGATATATTTACTTCAGAAACACCAGCATCAATTAAAAAAGAATAGAATCCAACAAATTAATTCAATAAAACTGCTTCTTATTTACTATCCTATATGCCGCATAAGGGGAAGAAAAAGCTGTAACATAGACTAAAGAAACAAGAAATGGGTTATGTGCATTATTCAGATTTAGTGTTACTGAAACATAATTCGAAAATTGAGCAATATAGAATATATTGATAAGTGCTAATGCAGGAATAAACAATCCTGCGATTATAACGTGCTTTTGTTCTAAGCTTTCGATATCCCTTATCAGCAAATCAAAGAAAAAACCAAAAACCAAAGCCAATATGGCTATAATCACATACAAAAAAAAACTATGGAACTCAAGTAAAAAAGGAACCAAAGCAATCGATATTATAAGATTACCGACTATTGCTATTATCAAAACAAACCAATATATCATTGCATCCAATATTTGTATTCTTCTTGGCTTTTTTTCTTTTGCCTTATTTATTATCCTCATTGCCTTTTGAATATCTTCAGAACTCCAACCCTTTGCCTTTAATCTTTGATAAAGATCACTCATTCTTTTCTCCTGCTAACAAATTGACTGCATAATGTAAGAATTTTTTTATCCTGTCATAATAATCATTTAATATATCTATATTTATTTCAACAGTATTGCCATCATCAAGATTAGTTATCATAGTTACATGCCGCCTATATTCTTCTCTCTTAGCATACTCGGCCCTGATTATTTTTCTTAAAAAAGTATAGAACTCCAAGAACTCTTTAATCTCAATATCATCACTAAAATTCTGCTCAAGGATATTTACCCTTACTCCATGAGCAGAAGGTATATCCTCAATTATCTTTTTTTCTTTCAGATCATCCAAAAAAGCAAGAAAAATAAATTCCAGAGCATTTATAGTCCTATCTATGACGCTCCTTATAACATCAACAGTTCGGGTATATTTTAAACTAACAAAAACCAGATGATCTACTCTTTTTATTTCCTCTAATGCGTCACTTAAATATTGATTCATTTTTAGTAGTTATATTATTCACCAGATGTATAAATAATTTTGTTTTTTTGACATACTCTTTTATACCATCCAAAGATATTGTTTTCATCTCATAATCATTAGAACAGATTACAAAACGGTCTTTTTTGGAAAACTCTACTGGGCTTTCCCTATGTGCAACTAAAATATCTCGAATATCCTTCATCAGTTTAAGGTAATCTTGGCTGATATTGTGCCTTACTACGCAATTTTCTTTAAACATATTGAATTTTGAAGTAAAATTATCCTGGAATGGAGGAATTTTCTTGAATAATCTCTCATAATAAAGTAATGATGACATAGCATTTGTTAAAGCCAAAAAAAGGTTTTCTGTTACTGCAATCAATATTTTTGGATCCTGTATAAAGGGGTATGTCATAGTAAGCATATGGTCTGCCACATGAAGTTTTCTATCAGCTACAGCCCTCAATTCCTGGAATCTCTCCATATAGTGTATAGTATAAGAAGGAAATATATAATTTTATTGTTTTAAAGACATGATAGCAGCTGCCAAATCCCCTTCATTTTCTTCAATAGATTTCTTTGCTGTCTCTTCATCTACACCTGTCTGTGCCATAACTGTGCCTATATCTTCTTCATTTATCTCTGCTTTTACAGATAATTCTCTTTCTTCTACCTCACCAGTTATTTGAAATGTTTCCTGGCCCATCATGTTTACCTTAGCAACTTGGGGATTATTGATGACTAGGTCTTTATCTGGCGTCCTTATTATTACTTCAGTAGCCTCAATATCCTGCTGCTGGATGCCCATTCGCTTCATGGCCTGCTTCATCATCCGGGGATTCATTCCTGGTATCATTATAAACCGAGTAATCTTGCTCCAAAAGTATATAAGAAAATCATAATTATTATCACTATAACGCATAATGTGATTATATGCCCTGGTTGAAACTCTATCTTGCTCTTGTATTCATCATAATATCTTACTAATCCGCCGATACCAGACGGCATGTGTATTTTATCTTTTGTCATTTTTCTCACCTGATTAATATGGAATAGGGTTAGATAAGCCACCTTCTGTCAGAGCCAAAATGGTCATTTTCAGCCATCGATACTCTGTCTTAGCATTTAACTATGCGTCAAAAGACTTGCACAAGCCAGGGCTGTTCGTTTCATCCGTTCCTTATAAAACGTCAGTATGTTATCTCACATCTGTCACCAGATGCTTCAACACCTCATCCTATTATAAGGCGGTCTCGTTTCTGTAACGTTGCCAAAGCTCTCACCTTCTTGCTCTCACAAGTGGCTACTCCACCTCAAAAAGGGAATTTAACCCTTCTCAAAGGTTTCAGTGGGTGGACTTTCCTCAGTCAGCTTCAAAAGAGCCGACCGTCAGCTAAGTACTAACCCTATGTGTATACTGGAGTATATGTGTGTTTTTAAACTTTTGGTTTTTCATGATAATGAAAAAACGAAAAGATTATGAGTTTAATTCTAAAACTTTATGATTTGAAAGAATAGAAAGCTCACCTGAATTTAATTGCTCCTAAAGATAAATATGAATACCCTTCCCATATAAGAACTAAACTAGCTATTTAATTCATAATAAATTCAAAAATCCTTAACCTTCACACTTAAATCAAGACCAAGATGCTCTTTTATAGCTTTCCTCATTTTGCCAACTAATTCCTGTATCTTCGCGTCATTAGGAAATCTATAATGTAAATAATCATACGATGCTCTTAAACTGCCCCCTATTTCTCTGCTGATATAATGTCCTGGATTGTTTTTAACTCCTATACAAATCTCTTCAATTGTCCTGTGTATTGGATCAAGATCTACATCTCTAGCTTCTAAGACTCTAAAATGTTCAAAAGGTAAAAAAGATGTTGTTGGCCAAACATATGTTTCATCGATATCATGAAGGTGTTCTCTATCAATAGCTAAAACTACTGGATATTCACGATAATCTTCTGCCCTGGTATGTGCAAAGGCTTGAGCATAACCCCACAGGTGTGAAAGCTGGACCCTGCCACCATCATCATGTCTATAAATCCCATGTTTCTTAACCATATCGTTATGGTATCTATAATTTGTCCCATGATAAAGTACTTGTCTCATCCCATATGAAATCCCTGATCAATTTATAAACTTTTCTAAAATAATTACTAAAAAGTAGTAAATAAGATATAGTAATAAACTATTGCTAAGCAGACAAATGGATATGATCACACAATAGCGGGCCTTAAACTCTCATCTATCTCAGCTATAATGGTCTGTTCTGTGCCCATATCCACCAGTCTGTCCCTGGCATTTATCAAAAAATCCAGAATAGATGCCATAGAATAGGCCACTATATAAAGAGGCAGATTCAATAGTATAGGCGACGCATCTAAAACTGGCATTTCCCAATGTAACTCGTGTACTCTAAAAATCCGAAGTTGTTCATCAAAGTCATATCTAATGACTTTTAACATCTTACTGTTTTTCCTCAAAATCTTAAGATATTCCCTAACATAGGCAATGTTTATTCTTTGTTCCTCATTCCAAGCAAGAATAAATTTATTAAAGTTTTTTTTAATCGGTTTTAAACAAAAATCCTCCTGTATCCTTAACCTATACTCAATATCATATAGGTCTTTTTTTATAGTCTCAATAAATTGGATCAAACCACCTATAAACCTATGCATATCAGCAATTTTGAAAAACTTCTTGTTATCTAAATACACCCTGCCCCTATTGCTTCCTTTTATTTTAAGCTGATATTGTGTAAGAAGTTCTAATGCGTATTGGATGTTAGTTTGAAAAAAAACATCTCTCCTTTTGATAATTTCAAGAATCTTTCTTTCCCTAGACAGATTGATAATAAGCTGACTTATCACTTTGCGACCCATACTCTCAAATTTATTATTGACAGATTTGAGCAACTTATACCTGATAGAATGTAATGCTAATCTTAATCTATAGGCCTGAGTTATCTTAGTACATAAATCGATAAAATCCTGAATTTCTTGCTGCATAATACGATAATGGATTAACTAATATAAAAGAGTTCTCAAAAATATAGGAATTGACAAATAGTAAATTTCACTTAACAAAAACAAGTATCTTCAACTTAGCCTCGCCTGACCAAACATCTCTCTGATCAACAACATTAAACTTATATTTGACAGCGATCTCTTTCAATAACTCATCTTTATTAGAAATAACTACTAATCTCCCTTTTTTATTCAAAATAAACTCTGCCTGGTAAAAGAACTCATCATAGATTTTTTCAATTTCTTTAACATTGGAATGCTTGCCAAAAACAGGAACTTGTGTAACAATAAGGTCTACAGATCCTTCTGGAAACTTTGTCTCTAGAAAGTCTATATCCATTTTAGAGAAAGATATAAGCTTATTTATATTGGCAATCTTAGCATTTTTTTTAGCATTATTAACATTTAACCAGATAGGATCACAACCTGCCAAATCCAGATTATCCATATGTGTCTTTTTATCTGCTGAATCAAAATCAAAATCAATAAATTTCGAAAAAACAAATTGATCCTTATCAAAATACCTGACAGGCGAATCAGCACCGAACAAAGCAGCTTCAATTACTGTTGTACCATCTCCCATAAAACAATCAAGCAATTTTTCCTTGCCATTAAAACCAGCCAACCTGACCAAAGCATATGCTATTGTGCCCCTTAAAGACGCCCTATTATGAAATACCTTATAACTCCTCTTATGCATATCAAATCCACTAAAATCAACCCCAAAATAACACTTATCCTTAACAACATAAACAAAAAAGATAACATCTGGATTATCTAGATTGACTTTTAGCTCTATTTTATTATTCTTCTTTATATTATCAAAAATAAAGCTGCCTACTTCAGGATCGATCTCTGCAGAACTGAGTTCATTATCAGATATAGAAGACGTAACTCTAAAAGTTTTATTTTTATCTAACCATTGAGAAAGATCGATCGATTTCACCTTCTTCTGAATATCTTTAATTTTCTTAAACTTAAAAGAATCCAACAATAAGATTATCCTGTCAGATGATTGAGATTTGTAACATAATAAACATAGATCCTCGTAAGTTTTAACATCAAAGATAACTGCCCTTTCTTCAACAACAGTATCTACCTTAATCAATTCATTTATCTCTAATGCAGAAATATCCTCTATTCCTTTAGATACAATCGATAATCCTTTCATGTTGAACAAAACTCAAGCCAATTTTAAAAACCTATTGGAAATTTAACAAGAAATATAAAGATTATTATTCGCCATTCTCTTTGACAATCTTAGCTGTAGAAACCAGTTTATCTCCTTCAGACAGTTTCATCACTCTGACTCCCTGTGTATTCCTTCCGATAACTGAGATACCTGAAGCAGTTATACGTATTATTATGCCATTCTGGCTTATAAACATCAGATCATCCTCACCCATAACAGAATTAACAGAAACAACATTTCCATTCCTTTCACTGCATATGATATTCCTGACTCCTACTCCTCCCCTATTAGTCAACCTATAATCATTAACATTTGTTCTTTTCCCATATCCATTTTCAGTAGATGTAAATAATGTCTTATCATCTTCTGCAACAACCATACCTATTACTTCATCATCTTCCCTTAGAGTAATCCCTCTTACGCCAGTTGCTGTTCTGCCCATATCTCTTACTTTATCCTCTTCAAAACGCAGTGCCTGGCCTCTTTTTGTTGCTATGATTATCTGACTTTTGCCGTCTGTCAATGATACCTTGATAAGTTCATCCCCCTCTCTAAGAGTTACAGCGATAATACCTGACTTCCTGACATTGCTAAAATCATTCAGATTGGTCTTTTTTATAACTCCTCGTTTAGTAAGCATTACGATATAATGTTTATCATCAAATTCTTTAACAGGAACATAAGCAGTAATCTTCTCATCCTTCTCTAAATTTACTAAATTGACAATTGCCTTGCCTCTTGCCTGTCTTGAACCTTCAGGGACATAATAGACCTTTAGCCAATGTACCTTGCCTTTATTAGTAAAAAATAAGATATAAGAGTGCGTATTAGCTACAAAAATATCCTCAACAAAATCCTCTTCTTTCGTTCCTGTAGCTATCACTCCTTTTCCGCCTCGTCTTTGCTCCTTATAAGTATCTGCAGGAATCCTCTTTATATAGCCCGAATGAGTTATGGTTATTACCATCTCTTCTGGTTTGATCAAATCCTCCATATTAAGATCTGTTGTTTCAATATCTATTATCTGTGTTCTCCTGTCATCGCCGTACTTGTCTTTTATCTCGATTAGTTCTTTTTTTATGATCTCTAAAATCTTATGTTCAGAAGCCAATATTGATTTCAGTTCTTCGATTAATTTTAATAACTCTTCTTTTTCTTTTCTTAGTTTATCCTGTTCCAAAGAGGTTAATTTCTGTAATCTCATCTCCAATATGGCCTGAGCTTGTACTTTGTCCAGACCATACTTATTTATTAATGCCTCAGAAGCATCATTAACAGATGTGCTTTTCTTGATTAAATTGACCACATCATCTATATTGTCCAGAGCTATGATCAACCCATCGACCAGATGTGCCCTCTCTTCAGCTTTTTTTAGATCAAATTTAGTCCTATTGGCAACAATCTCCTTCCTAAACTCAATAAAATTCTGGATAAGTTGTTTTAGATTGAGAACTTTTGGCTCATTATTGACCAATGCCAGGACATTGATACCAAAATTATTTTGCATCCTGGTATGTTTGTATAATTGATTAAGGACAACCTCTTCATTTGAATCTCTCTTAAGCTCAATAACAATCCTCATACCATCCTTATCAGATTCATCCCTTATGTCATATATGCCTTCTATTTTCTTATCTTTGACAAGATTAGCTATTTCTTTTATTAGTTCTGATTTATTGACCATATAGGGTATTTCATTAACAATGATAGAGTTTCTTTCCTTTGTTTCCTCAATTATTGTTTTAGAACGTATTGTTACACTGCCCCTCCCGGTAGAATATGCATTTATAATGCCATTCCTGCCGCATATAAGGCCGCCTGTTGGAAAATCTGGACCAGAAACATGATTCATCAGTTCTGATATAGTTATGTCAGGGTTATCTATCTGAGCTATGATCCCATCTGAAACCTCTAAAATGTTGTGAGGAGGTATATTGGTTGCCATCCCTACAGCAATACCTGAACTGCCATTCACCAATAGGTTAGGAATAGTAGAAGGTAGTACGCTTGGTTCTTTTAATGAGCCATCAAAATTATCCACTAATTTAACTGTTTCTTTGTCTATATCCTTAAGCATCTCCTCAGCAAGCTTATTCATTCTTGCTTCAGTATACCTCATAGCTGCCTGCCTATCACCATCAATTGAACCAAAATTACCTTGGCCTTGTACCAACGGATACCTAAGAGCCCATGGTTGAGCCATCCTTACCAAAGAATCATATACTGCAGAATCTCCATGTGGGTGGTACTTACCTAGGACCTCTCCTACGATCCTTGCAGACTTCTTAAAGGGTTTATTATAGTACATACCCATATCATGCATTGCAAAAAGAATCCTCCTATGGACAGGTTTTAGGCCGTCCCTTACATCTGGTAAGGCCCTGCCAACTATAACTGACATAGCATAGTCTACATAACTCTGCTTCATCTCATCTTCAATTATTCTTGGAACTATCTTCTCCTTAAACTCAGGCTGAGATTCGCTAGTTTCCTCTTTATTTTCTGGCTTGTTTTCGTCCATTTTTATCGTCGAGAAAATACGTTCTGTTATAGCTAAACAGAATGAGTTTCCCTTTATAAATCTTTGGGTATAATTTCAAGCCTATAGCGCTTAAAAAGCAAGAATTTTGATTTTAAAAAACCACAGTTTATAGCCTTTTCACAACATTAGGATTAACAGAAAAACTCCGGTTACAATAAACACATTTTTTAACCTTACCGCTTAATATAATATTTTGGGTGTGATATTTCATATTCTTTTTGCAGCTAGGACATTTTAATAAGAAGAATATCATAATCCATCTCCATTATATTTTCTATCTTTTTTTTTAGGAATGTTATTTCCCAAAAGAGGATCTTTCTTTTCTTCCTGACCCCATTTAGACTCATCTATTTCGCGCAATTCTTTCGGTTTATCTTCAGGTG